>JBEDCT010000179.1:0-6393 GCA_041176665.1 Bacteroidota bacterium
GCACATTGGCAAATTAGCACATTAGATGTTAGCCAACTTCGAGTGCTTGCGTCCATAAAGGAAGTAAATCACCAAGCCCAACAACAACCAAATGGTGAAGTAAATCCAATTGGCCAATGCTAGCTGACTCATCATGTACAAACAGCTCAACAATCCTAAAATTGGAATAAGCGATAATTTACTGCGTACCGCCATAATCGTGATGAAAATGGTGAAAAGGATGAAAATCCAGCTTGGAATTTTATTCGCGAAGTGTGACCATCCTTCGTTTTGCGTTTCAATGTTTTTCCAACCGTTATAGTTGATTTGACTTTGAAGAATTTCCGCGCCACCTTCTTGCGCATAAAACTCATCCAAATTCACTTCCTCTTGGTTAGCAATCCCAGACTTTCCTTCTGGTAATTTACTGACTAATCGGTATGCTTCTATTTTTGTGAATTCTTTCAACTTTTCCATTTGACTTTCATTCAATTGCAACAACATTTCTTCAGAAGTTTTTATCGTCGGCTTATTTTGAATGAAGGACATCGTTTCGTTGCGATAGGAAGTCGCTAAAAGCACGATTGTTCCTACTAAAAGAATGGGCATGACAAGCCCACCATTGATAAACGGAGTTTTAAATTTCCCGCGTGGAATATCCGTTTTGTTTTGAAGTACCAGAACTCCACCGCACACGAGCACAAAGGCGAACAAGGTTCCAATGGAACACAAGTCCGTCACCATGGTTAAGTTCATGAATAACGCAGGAACAGCGACCACGAATCCAACCACGATGGTCGCAAACGAAGGTGTTTTGTATTTTGGATGAACCTTCGAAAAGCGTTTTGGCAACAAACCATCGCGACTCATGCTCATCCAAATACGCGGTTGTCCCATTTGGAACACCAATAGTACCGAAGCCATTGCGACGACTGCACTGATGGAAATGATTCCAGCCATTTTCGGCAAGTGAATTTCATCAAAGACAAACGCCAATGGATCTCCAACTGCCAATTTATCATACGAAACAATTCCCGTTAAAATCAAGGCAATGATGATATAGAGCACTGTACAGATGATAATCGCCCACATCATTCCACGTGGCAAATCACGCTGTGGATTCTCACATTCCTCTGCGGTAGTAGAAATCGCATCGAATCCAATGTACGCAAAGAACACTGCGGAAACGCCTTTAAGGATTCCCGTCACACCATTCGGCGCAAATGGACTCCAATTGTTCGTGTCCACGTAGAACATTCCAACGCCAATTACCAAAAGTATGATCGCTAATTTGATGAGCACCATGATATTCGAAGCATTGCGGCTTTCCTTCATTCCACGGTAGACCAACCACGTAATTAATACAATAATGAACAATGCTGGTAAATCAAAAATCAAATGAAAGCCAAAAATTTGTGGTGCGCTCATCCATGCTTCTCTTGCAAGTATCAAAGACCCATCTAAATCCACCAGTTCTTTTCCTGCTGCTAATAAGGTTTTGGCTTCGTGGAATCCATTCGACGCTGACAAATAATCCATCTGAATCCAGCTTGGCAATTGAATGCCATTTGGAATTCCAAGTGCCTTAATATGAATTCCTTCGAGCATATTAGTGAAATAATCACTCCAAGAAATAGCTACAGTAATATTTCCAATGGCGTACTCCATAATGAGGGCCCAACCAATGATCCATGCAATGATTTCTCCAAAGGCGACATACGAATAGGTGTATGCGGAACCAGAAACGGGCACCATGGAAGCGAACTCCGCATAGGCAAAGGCCGCGAATCCACAGGCAATTGCTGTAAACAAGAATAGGAAAATGACCGCTGGTCCACCTTGGGAACTGGCTTCACCGATGGTACTGAAAATTCCCGCACCAATGATCGCAGCGATTCCAAAAGCAGCTAAATCTCTTACTTTCAAGTGCTTTCCTAGTGCATGTGTATCACTGTTTTCATCATTCAAGCGGACTTGTTCTAAAATATCATGAACAGATTTTTTACGAAAGAGGGAATTCCAGGTCATACGAATGTTTGTTTAGCGGACTAAAAGTAGGAAATAATTTAAGATTTTACTTGAATTCGAACAGCTTTCCTTTTCATCTGTTACTTTTGTATGGTGGAAAAATGCATAGAAATAAAAGGAGCGAGGGTTCATAATTTGAAATCCATAGACGTTAAAATCCCTCATGGAAAATTAACAGTCATCACCGGTGTTTCTGGTTCTGGAAAATCCAGCTTAGCGTTTGATACAATCTTTGCGGAAGGACAACGTCGCTTTATTGAAAGCATGTCCTCTTACGCACGACAATTCCTCGGTAAACTCAACAAACCTGAAACGGAATACATCAAAGGAATTGCTCCGTCGATTGCTATTCAGCAAAAAGTGATTTCGAGCAATCCACGTTCCACGGTTGGAACAACAACTGAAATCTACGATTACCTCAAATTGTTTTATGCCCGCGTTGGAAAAACCTATTCGCCAGTTTCCGGTAAAGAAGTACAAAAACATCAGATCAAAGATGTAGTGGAATTCCTAAGCAAGAACTGGCTGAACGAAGCCATTGCGATTTTATGTCCGGTCACACTTTTTGAAACGGAAACGTACTTAAACAAATTAGAATCACTTTATAAACAGGGTTTTACGAGAGTATACTTAAATGAATCATTTAGATTAATCGAAGACCTATTAAGCGCCGATTTCGACGAGGAGTTTCTTTTAGCCATCGATCGTTTCAACAATGATTTCTCGGACGAAAGCAACTTAAATCGCTGTACGGATTCCCTTGGACTTGCCTTCACGGAGGGAAAAGGAATCTGCGCGATACTACACCACAGCGAACAAAAACTCGAATGGTTTAGCAATCGTTTTGAATTGGACGGCATGAGTTTCCAAGAACCAAGTGTCAATTTGTTTGCGTTCAATAATCCTTACGGCGCTTGTAAAACATGTGAAGGATACGGGATGGTGCTCGGTATCGACGAGGATCTTGTTTTCCCCAACCGAAACTTGAGCGTATACGAAGGCGCCATCGCTCCTTGGAAAGGCGATTCCATGGGCGAATACTTAAACCAACTAACCTTAAACGCGAAGAAATTCGACTTCCCGATTCATCGTCCCATCAAGGACTTGAGTCCAGAACAATATGCTTTTCTTTGGGAAGGAAACAGTTATTCAAATGGAAGTACTTATTTCAAAGGTTTAAATAGTTTCTTTAAATTCATTGAAAGTCAAACATATAAGATTCAATACCGCGTCATGCTTTCACGTTACCGCGGAAAGACAAGTTGTCCTGAATGCAAGGGGACGCGTTTGCGTGGAGACGCTGCTTTTGTCAAAATAAACGGCTGTTCCATACAAGACATCGTCTTGAAATCCATTGATGAAGCCGCTACATTTTTTCAAGGACTTTCGTTGAACGCATATGACCGTCAAGTTTCCAAACACATCTTACCGGAAATACAACAGCGCTTTGGATTCTTGCAAGACGTTGGACTCGGTTACTTAACCTTAAACCGTGGAGCAAACACGCTTTCTGGTGGAGAATCACAACGCATTCACCTCGCTACATCACTGGGAAGTAGTTTAGTCGGTTCCATTTACATCTTGGACGAACCATCTATCGGACTACATCCAAAAGATACCGCGCGCTTGATTGTGGTGCTCAATCGTTTGAAGTCACTGGGAAATACGGTGATTGTCGTTGAACACGAAGAAGAAATCATGATGGCCGCGGATGAAATCCTTGACATTGGTCCACTCGCGGGATCGCACGGCGGCGAAGTCGTTTTCCAAGGGGACTACAAAGCGTTAATCGATGCTAAGGACAGCTTAACAGCCAAGTACTTATTGGGAATCAAGGAAATTCCTGTCCCGCAGAAAAGACGCAGTGGAAAGAACCGCATCACGCTGCATGGCGCACGTCAGAACAACTTAAAGAACCTCACTATCGATTTCCCCCTGAACAAACTCGTGTGTATCACCGGTGTTTCTGGATCAGGAAAATCGACCATGATTAAATCCTTACTGTATCCGTCGATACGAAAAGAACTAGGATTAAGCGGCGACCTCATCGGGAAATGTGACGGAATTTCCGGAGACTTAAAATCGATTAAACACGTCGAATTTGTTGACCAGAATCCCATTGGAAAGTCCTCGCGAAGCAATCCAATCACTTATGTTAAAGCTTTCGATGACATACGTGAACTATTTGCAAGACAGCAACTTGCTAAAATGCGCGGATACAAACCTGGCTTTTTCAGTTTTAACGTCGAAGGTGGCCGTTGCGAGATGTGTGAAGGCGAGGGAAGCATCACTGTTGCGATGCAATTTATGGCCGACGTTCACTTGAATTGTGATGCCTGCAAAGGAACGCGCTACAAGTCCGAAACCTTGGAAATTGAGTACCGCGGCAAATCCATTTACGACATTTTAGAAATGACGCTTGACGAATCGCTCGCATTCTTTAAAGAAGGGCAAGATCGCCTTGATGCGAAAATTGTCGAGAAAATTCAACCCTTGGTCGATGTCGGCTTAGGTTATTTAAAAGTTGGACAATCATCCAGCACGATGAGTGGCGGAGAAGCGCAGCGTATCAAACTTGGATCTTTCCTATCTAAAGGAACACAAGCACCTCCCACCCTATTTATTTTTGACGAACCAACGACAGGATTACATTTTTACGACATTGACAAATTAGTGATTGCGTTTAATGCATTAATTGACCGTGGACATTCGATTTTTGTTATTGAACACAACATGGAAGTCATCAAATGCGCAGATCATGTGATTGAATTGGGTCCAACAGGTGGAGAACTAGGCGGACAACTACTTTTTGAAGGGACACCGGAAGAGATGGTTTCTGCCAATAACACAGAGACAGCGCAGTTCTTAGAACAAAAACTACATCCAAAGCGTTAACCATCCGAGAATTGTGTATTTATCTGTTGATAAATTCAAGTTCCAAAACGAATCCAATGTGAAGATTCCTTTAACTTTGCATAAAAATAACATACATGTCAGCAGATATTTTTGAAAAAATTCAGGCGAATCGCGGACCTATTGGACAACACGCGAAAGAATCTCATGGATACTTTACTTTTCCAAAGTTAGAAGGTCCAATCGGCCCACACATGGTTTTCCGTGGAAAAACTCGTTTGAACTGGTCTTTGAATAATTATTTGGGATTAGCAGATCATCCAGAAGTAAGAAAAATTGACGGTGAAGCAGCAGCTGATTACGGATTTGGATCACCGATGGGCGCACGTATGATGAGCGGAAACTCTGATCACCATGAGCAATTGGAGCGCGAATTATCGGCATTCGTAAACAAAGAAAGTACCATCCTTTGTAACTTCGGTTATCAAGCGATTGTTTCTTCCATTGATTGTTTAGTGGATCGTCACGATGTGATCGTGTACGATGCGGAGTCACATGCATGTATCCTTGACGGTGTGCGTTTGCACATGGGGAAACGTTTCGTTTTCAAGCACAACGATTTAGAAGATTGCGAAAAACAATTGCAACGCGCGACAAAATTAGCCGCTGAAACAGGAGGAGCAATCCTTGTGATTACAGAAGGTGTATTTGGAATGCGTGGTGACCAAGGAATTTTGACAGAAATCGTTGAATTAAAGAAAAAATTCAACTTCCGTTTGTTTGTGGATGATGCACATGGAATCGGTACGCTTGGAGCAACAGGTGGTGGAACAGGTGAAGAGCAAGGTTGTCAAGATGGAATCGATATTTACTTCGGTACCTTCGCAAAATCGTTTGCTTTGATCGGTGGATTCATTTCATCGGATGAGCAAGTAGTTGAATACTTACGTTACAACATGCGTTCTCAAATCTTTGCGAAAGCGATGCCATTACCACTAGTAGTTGGCGCCTTGAAACGTTTGGAGTTGATGAGAAATCACCCAGAATACAAAGCGAAATTGTGGGAAATCACCGAAGCATTACAAAAAGGCTTAACAGACGCTGGATTCGAGATTGGTCCAACAAACTCGTGTGTAACACCGGTTTACCTAAACGGATCCATTCCAGAATCAACGAACTTGATTTACGACCTACGTGAGAATTACAATGTATTCTGTTCCATGGTTGTTTACCCAGTGGTTCCAAAAGGAATGATCATCTTACGTTTGATTCCAACTGCGACACATACTTTAGAAGATGTCAGATACACGATTGAGTGTTTCTCTAAAATCGTCGGTAAATTGAAAGCAGGCGAATACGTTTCAGAAAAAATTGCAGCGATTTAAATCAAACCGAAATATACGACATAAAAAAAGGAGCTTTAGGGCTCCTTTTTTGTTTTCGTATCGTTTTTTCTTAGCGACTCGCGAATGGATGATTGTTCACCACTGGAATCTCTAAGGAAATCAATTTTTGAATGTCGCGAATGTACTT
>JBEDCT010000180.1:0-2858 GCA_041176665.1 Bacteroidota bacterium
CCGCAGTATTGATCACGCGATTCTTAAAATCCCAACAATTTGTGTTCGCTATGATGGCTGGTGTACTTTTCTTAATTGCTGGTATTTCGATGGTCATTATGCTACCTGGAACACCGATTTGGTTCATCCTATTTGATTTGATTGGCGCGTATATTCCCATGGCTTATTTGGGATACAAACTTGCGTTTAAGTCAAAATAAGGTACACTTTAACGCGTATCATCCTCATGCTTATTTAGAATCATTCTAAAATACCTCAAAAGTGGTATTGACGCCACCGCATTACGCAGCTAACTTTGTACAAAAATTCAAAGCAAATGATGCGTTACACTTTTCTCCTCGTTCTAGTATTCCTTTCTACTCAACTATTTTCTCAAGACAGTACACTAAAAATTAGTACGCAAAGTGATGTGGTGGTGAGAACATACCAGATTGCTAAGCAACTACCTGATTCGATTTACTTGATGAAAATTGTTTCCGGTAAAAAGATGGAAAGCATCTCCTTAAATTCACAGCAATTAGACTTAAGCACGAATAACTACCGTCAACTGTTCAAGCGTACGCCTGGATTATACGTTAGCGAGCATGATGCTTCCGGACTTCAAACGAGTATTTCTACACGTGGACTAAGTGCAAATCGTTCGTGGGAATTCAACATGCGTCAAAATGGCTACGATATTGCAGCGGATCCATCTGGATATCCAGAATCGTACTACTCCCCTACGCTTGATGCAGTTGCCAAAGTGGATGTCTATCGTGGATCGTCTGCTCTGCAATATGGAACACAGTTCGGTGGAATGATCAATTATCAATTCAAAGATAAGTTAAGCGATCAAGTATTTTCGATTGAAAATTCACAGACCATTGGCTCATTTGGACTATTCAACAGTTTTACTGCGATAGGTGGATCGAAAAAGAACTGGAGTTACTATGGTTTCGCTCATCACAGAAATGCAGATGGATTTCGTCAAAACAGTCAATACACAACAGCAAATTACTTTGGCAAGGTATCGTATCAACTGAAAAAAGGAAAAGTGTCTGCGGAATATTCCAATAGTGGATACGTGAGTCAGCAAGCAGGTGGGATTTTCGACACTTTATTGCAATCCAATCCAGATACTTCTTTCCGCGCTAGAAACTGGTTTCAAGTGAAATGGAACACACTGTCACTTCAAGGAGAATACAATTTTAATGATCACTCGAGACTACAGTTTTATACTGCTTTCACCTTTTCCGATCGAAACAGCGTAGGATTCACGAAAGCACTTTCGATTATGGATACCTTGAACACGTCGTTAGGATCGTACAATCCACGTCAGGTAGACATTGATCATTATGTGACTCAGTCAAGTGAAGTGCGCTATTTGAAACAATACAAACTGGGGCAACAACTACAAACATGGACCATTGGAGCGCGTTTGTGCAACAGTGAAATCCACCGTTTGCAACAGGGAATTGGAAGCACTTCAAGTGGCTTAGATTTAACTGTTTTTCCAGATAATTCAGGGAATTTGTTTCAAAAGGATTTGTTGTTAGGGACTCAAAATGCAGCTTTGTTTAGCGAACATCTTTTCAAAGTAGGCAAAAAACTTTCCATTACTCCAGGATTTAGATCGGAGTATTTGATCAATCAACTTTCTGGACGCTCCAACAACTTCGCAAGTGGAATTATGGAAATCCAAGAAAAAAACCGCTTTATCCTACTAGGTGGACTAAGTAGCAATTTTCAATTGTATGCAAAACAACGAATGAAATGGAGTCTGTATGCAAACGCAACACAAAACTACCGTCCAGTAATGTATTCCGAATTGTTACCTTCCTCCACAACGGAAGTTGTTGATCAAGCAATGAAAGATGTAACTGGATTTACGTCCGAACTCGGCACTAAAGGAGTATTCATGGACAGAAAAGGTCCAATTACCTTTGATGTAAACGCGTTTTATTTGAGATACAACGGTAAAATTGGCACCTACAATGTAAACAACGCACCATTCAAAACGAACATCGGGGATGTAGTGAGCAAAGGAATCGAAGCGTATGTCGAGTGGTCATTCTTTAATCCCTTTTTCAAAAATTCAATATCGAGTGAATTGCTTTCTGTCTATGTGAGTGGGACGATTCAAGACGCGCGTTACGTCACATGGAACAATCCTGCATTAGCACAAGACCCGAGCACATCCATTCAAGGCAAAAAAGTAGAATATGCACCGTCTCAGATCTTTCGCACAGGAGTAAATTACGATTACAAAGGATTTTCCTTCAACTATCAATATTCCTACACGGGAAATGTATTTACAGATGCTGCAAACACAGTTAAAGCGAATGCGACCGCTACTGTTGGGCAACTAAGCGCATACGACATTCATGATGTATCTGTGAGTTACAAATTCAATAAAAACTACCAAGTGAAAATTGGCGCAAACAACCTGTTGAATGAAATTTATGCTACACGCAGAAGTGGTGGATATCCTGGTCCAGGTTTATTGCCTTCGCAAGGAAGATCGATTTATGGGACAATGATTATTAAGTTGTAAATCCGTTTTTAAACTTCTTCCTCAACTTCTTCTGTTTTAACGTAGCCTTTTAATGTCCAAGAAATCAACACAAAGGCCAATAATGCGATGAAGGCAGCTACCCAGAACGGTGTTCCGAGTCCGATGTTGGAATTAGGTACACTCGTTTTAAAGTTGTAATAGAACCACATGAACAATGGTGGACCGATGATCTCGGCTAAACTCATCAAGCTGGTAAAAATTCCTTGAAGTTCACCTTGCTCGTTGCTTTGCACTTGTCCGGAAATAATGGAGCGAATGGCAGGATCAACAATTCCGGTGAATGCGTATGGCAGAATAATGGCGT
>JBEDCT010000181.1:0-5803 GCA_041176665.1 Bacteroidota bacterium
AAATAGTGTTACGAGGACTAATCCAATAATGGCGAACTTGAATGTTTTCATAGTTGACAACAGTTTATGCAATTAATAGTCAAATTTATGTTTATAAACGGAGAAAAACAAAAAAAGATGTCTCCACCTTTTGTTTTTTTTAAATTCCTTCAAATAGTCTTCTGAATTTAAGGAAATACCCTTCCTCACAGCTTTCACTCCCTTTACTAATTAAATCAAATACTTCATCTGCTTTCTCTTTAACGAGTTGCTTTTCTCCCGTGTAAAACTGCAATTGATCAAAATGATCTCTTAGAACTTGCTGTATATCGTCCTCATTTTGTAGCGAAAGGTCCTCAGAACATTTGATGTGGTAGGCTTGTAGTGGATTATTTCTCATGTCGAAAAATGATACCATTGTATTACTGAAATGAACAAGAAACGAAACCTGATTGTAGACTCTTCCTAACACTAGATCGCTAAATAGCTCGATGAAGTGCTCAGCTTTTTGCGGTTCATTCTCGGCTAATAAACGCCATTCTTCATCGTATAATTCATGAACGACCAAAAATTGTTTGAACTCTGTTTCTAAGGAAAATAGTTCATCTGAACTTAAGCGTCTGAAGCGCATATTACTCAACTGCTCGTTTAACTTCCATGGATATGTCTAACACTTCGCCCACTGTTTTCTGCGTAATTGCTTGCTCAAATGTAAAGGTGTAAATCCCTTTAAAAGGCACTTTTCGTCTTTTAAAGATTAATTCATGCTCGACAACAGTCCCTGTCTTTTTTCCAATCCAATTCCCGTCTGCATAAGTTGTTTTAATCTCATAAGGCTCGCGAACTTCTTGTCCATGAGGTGGTTTTGTATTCAAAAACACCCAAAGATTATTGTAAGCATAATCCGTTGTTGTTCTGATTGTTACTACAAAGTCGTAGAGGATACTTGTGTCTTGTATGTCTACCTTAAAAACCGGTTTAACATCTTGATTCCAGATCTGATTTGAAAAAGAATATGACTTCGTGTAGAAGGAGTCTTCTTTACACGAGAACAGGACAAATGTTAAAACTAAAATGAAACTAGCTATTCTCATTCGTATTTCCTTGTGGATTATTCGGTCGATTGTTCCCTTTGTGTTGACCAGGGTTATTCGGACGGTTTCCTCCGTTGTTTCCCTTTGGTCTATTTCCTCTGGGTTGACCCTGATTTGGAGGTCTGTTTCCTGCCACTGCTCCAGCTTCTACTGTTGCATTTGGACTATTTGGATTGCGTTTTTTATTGTTTGGTCGTTTTTTCTTGACGAAACTTTTCTCGAATCGATTCACGCTGTCTTGACCAACAACGTTCTGATAACCCATTTCAACTACTTTCTCCACTTTGATGAATTCCAATAGGTCTTTGGGCTTCACGCCGTCTTTATTGAGTTTTTTTATTTCAGCAACGCGCTCCGGACTCAATGCGATGGTTCCCATTTCACCAGGATAAGCATACCAAATGATGCGTTTGAATACATCTGTTTTGATGTGAAAAGCATCACCTTTTTCCGTATGAAGTTTGGTGTCCGTTTTCGGAAAGGACTTTATCGCGTCCAAATACATATCCAATTCATAGTTCAAACAACACTTTAACTTACCACATTGTCCGGCTAGTTTCTGTGGATTCAATGATAATTGCTGGTAACGCGCCGCGGAAGTTGATACAGATCTGAAATCTGTCAACCATGTCGAACAGCACAATTCTCGTCCACATGAACCAATTCCACCGAGACGGGAGGACTCTTGACGGCTTCCGATTTGACGCATTTCGATTCGGACTCTGAATTTATCAGCCATGTCCTTAATCAATTGACGGAAATCAACTCGTCCTTCAGCTGTGTAATAAAACGTTGCTTTGCTCAAGTCTCCTTGGTACTCCACATCGGATATTTTCATATCGAGTTTCAGGTTCATGGCCAAAACCCTCGATTGAGTCATCAGTTCTTTTTCTAATGATCTTCCCTTAATCCATTTATCAATTTCTTCTTGATTGGCGATGCGCATGATTTTGCGCGCTTCCATCGCTTTGAAGTTTGGTGCTTTTTTCTTGACTTGGACTCTCGCTAACTCTCCAGCAACAGAAACGACTCCAACGTCATATCCTGGTGCGGTATCAACGATCACTAAATCACCGATTTGTAAAGTTAGGTGAGCTGCATTTCGGTAAAAAGCTTTTCTTGCATTTTTAAAACGAACCTCAACAATATCGTAAGGGGCTTGTCCAGCTGGTAAAGCAATATTCGCTAACCAGTCATACACTTCCAATTTATTACAACCGCCACTGCTGCAAGTACCATTGTTCTTACAACCATTCGGTATTCCACCGCCACTACTGCATGATGAGCAACCCATAATTTAATTTTAGGTAAAGTTAATCATTTCAATGAAACGAATTATGCTTGATGGATGAAACGCATCGTTTGAAAACACATCTGCGTAAATAGAATGCGCGCATTGGCATTGCGATCAATGTGATAATAAGCGTCATCAAATGTTTCGATGAATTCTCGAATGTTATTTCCGGAAATAAAGGGAGCGAAATTTTTTAAGAATTGTTCCTCTTCACTTGAAATGCGCAAGAGTACGTCACCCATGTAATTGGACAATAAACTCTGACGGAACATGTGCAGCGCGTATTGGATGAATAATTTTTGCCGTTCCTTTCCTTCAGATGCTATTCCATCAGCCCATTTCATCATTCCCAACACATCTTTCTTGTAAGATGTGCGCATTAACTGAATGAAATGCTCGCGATAAATACCTTTGTCGTCAGCTGCGTTTAGAAAATCACATGCTTGGATGAAATTCCCTTCAGAAAAAGCGGTGATCGACTCTGCTTGCGTTTTTTCTAATTGAAAACGCGTAATTAACTCTTGAGTTAATTGTTCACTTTCTATTTTGGGAATACGGATAAACTGAGTACGAGATTGGATGGTCACCAATAGTTTTGATGGATCTTCTGAGACCAGTAAAAACAAAGTGTTTTTTGGCGGTTCCTCTAAGATTTTTAGGAGTTTGTTGGAACACGTTGAATTCATTTCCTCCGGCAGCCAAATTAACATGACTTTGTATCCGCCTTCGTAGGACTTTAAATTTAACTTTCGGATGATTTCGACACTTTCTTCGGTGCCAATTATTGGTTTGCGTTCCTTGGAATCAATTCGTTTTGTCCAGTTATATGCATCGAAATACGGTTCTTCTTTTACTTGCTTTCGCCAATCAGTTAGAAAAGAATCAGAAATTTTGCTGATTGCCTGAACAACGGGATAAACAAAATGAACATCTGGATGCTGTAAATCTTGCACCTTCAAACAGGAAGGACAAACGCCACAACTATCTGAATCAGTTGGATTTTTGCAAAACAAATATTGTGTAAAAGCCAAAGCAAGTGGTAATCCACCATAACCCAAGGATCCCATGAAAAGTTGGGCATGGGCAATTTTACCCTGTTTGATCTCACGAATGAAATCCTTCTTTAGTTCAGTATGACCTATGACCTTTTTAAATTGCACCTCTCAAAATTAATGGAATTTGACTGAATCTAGTCCTCAAGACCCTTAATTAGTAAAACGATTTCACCTTTTGGTGGATTTGCCTTGAAATAGGCAAGTTGTTCTTGAACGTTACCGCGATGATACGTCTCAAAATGCTTGGTAATTTCTCGCGCAACAACAACCTGACGTTCGGGTTCGAAAAATTCCATCATTTGCTCCAATGTTTTCACCAATCGATGCGGAGATTCATATAAAACCATGGTCCTTGTTTCTTGAGCCAAAAGTTTTAAACGCGTTTGTCGTCCTTTTTTGTGTGGAAGGAATCCTTCAAAAATGAACTTATCGCAAGGAAATCCACTCGATACGAGCGCTGGTACAAAAGCGGTTGGACCCGGCAAACACTCTACTTCTATTCCACGTTCAACGCATGCACGCACCAATAAAAATCCAGGGTCGGAAATACCAGGAGTTCCTGCATCTGAAACAAGTACTGTGCAATTCTGTTGCTCGATGATGTCGATGCTTTTTTCCAAAAATCGATGCTCGTTATGCGCATGAAAGGACATCACTTTCTTGGATATTTCGTAATGCTTTAAAAGTTTGTGCGTGACACGGGTATCCTCAGCAAAAAGTAAATCAGCTTCTTTCAAATAACGCAAACTGCGAAGAGTGATATCTTCGAGATTTCCTATAGGAGTGGGAACAAGTACGAGTCTGGACATATAGTGAATAATTTTAAGCGAAAACGGCGCGAACGACTTCTTCTATTTTTGAACACGGAACAATTTGTATGTGCTTATGTTTTTTCTCAACCCCTTTCGAGTAGGAGGAAACGATGATTTTTTCGTAACCCATTTTCTCTAATTCGGAAAGACGTTGCTCTAATCGATTTACGGGACGTAATTCACCTGATAAACCGATCTCTGCGGCAAAAGAAACCGTTTTCGGAATCGATATGTCTGCGTTCGAAGATAAAATCGCCATCGCAACCGCTAAATCAATTGCTGGATCGTCCACTTTGATTCCACCCGCAATGTTTAAAAAAACATCCTTCGCCGCCAAGCGAAAGCCACATCTTTTCTCCAAAACTGCGAGTAACATGTTCAAGCGTTTCACATCGAAGCCAGTAGATGAACGTTGTGGAGTTCCATAGGCTGCAGAACTCACGAGCGCCTGTACTTCGATTAAGATTGGACGAATGCCGTCTACCATCGAAGCAACAGCAACACCGCTCAAGGACTCATTTCCCGAAACAAGAACTTCGGATGGATTTTCTACCGGTACAAGTCCTTGTCCTTGCATGGAATAAATACCAAGTTCATTCGTCGACCCAAAACGGTTCTTGATGGAACGTAGTAAACGATAAATATGGTGACGATCGCCTTCAAATTGTAGCACGGTATCTACCATGTGCTCCAATACTTTTGGACCTGCAATTGTTCCATCTTTTGTGATGTGTCCAATAAGAAATACCGGAATATTCGTTTGCTTGGCAAAGCGAAGTAAGTTTGCAGTACATTCGCGCACTTGGGCAACACTTCCGGGAGAACTTTCAATGGAATTGGTGTGTAAGGTCTGTATGGAATCAATGACTAACAATTGAGGCTGCACCTCATTCGCTTGAATTAAAATTTGCTGAAGATTCGTTTCCGTTAATAGGTAACATTGATCGTTTTCCAATCCGAGTCGCTCCGCACGCATGCGAATCTGCTGATCACTTTCCTCCCCAGAAACATACAGAACTTTTAAACGTTCCTTTATGGCGAGTTGCAATAAAAGCGTAGATTTCCCGATTCCAGGATCTCCACCTAGTAATGAAATGGAACCTAAAACGATTCCGCCACCCATGACACGATTTAATTCGAAATCTTTCAAAAAAATGCGATTTTCTTCACTCTGCTCTACGTCCTGAATCAACAAAGGCTTGCTCGCTTTTGTGTCTTTGGAAAAAGAAACAACATGCTTCGTGGTTTTCTCCAAAATCTCTTCAACAAAGGTGTTCCATTCCTGACATGAAGGACACTTTCCAAGCCATTTTGGAGTTTCGTGGCCACAATTTTGACAGAAAAAAGCTGATTTGGTTTTGGACATAAGTTAAAGATAAGGATTCGCGTGCAAATGTAGGAACAAGTTCTCATTTTTTTGTCGCGTCAAAAAGATAGCTTGTTTATTCAATAACAGAGGGTTAATATCTAGTTCATTTTCAATTCAAAAAAATATTTTTAATAATTTGATCAAGATTGATTTTTGGAAAAACAAAAAATTTAATTTTGCCTTATAATTATTCATCAAAC
>JBEDCT010000182.1:0-5283 GCA_041176665.1 Bacteroidota bacterium
AAAGTATCTCTTACAGAACACTTTTAACAAAACAATTAGAACTAAAAACCAATTTAATTGCTTTAGAATAACATCTATTTCAATCTATACAACCTAAACTTCGTACCTTTATTAATCAAAAAGACTACATGCAAGACCAAAACCCTATCCCCCAGCCCAATAATCCATTACACGGAGTGAAATTGGCTACTATTTTGGAGGAATTGGTGGAGAATTATGGATGGGAGCATTTGGCATTTAAGGTAAACATCAATTGCTTCAAACACGATCCTTCGATTAAATCCAGTTTGGTTTTCCTACGACGAACTCCTTGGGCGCGTGAAAAAGTGGAGCAACTTTATTTAAATCATTTGAAGAAAAGAAGTTAAAAACGTCCCAGCTACATTGATTTCGACAACTGGCTATTCCTATGAACTTTTTGTGAATCCTTGTGTTACTAAATAAACCGTTCAATCATGCGAAAAACCGGATACGTATTTACTCCTTTCGAGGCCCCGAATCAATCTCCATTCGATAAGTTATTCGATGTATTTAGCGAATTAATCACGCATACCTCTGGTGATGTCGACGAAGCCCTTGACTGGTTGAACATACTCGATAAAGAGTACAACCTAACATCCAAGGACTACACCATGGAGGATTTCATCGAGGACCTGAAGAAAAAGGGATACTTACGAGAAGAAATCCAACCGGACGGACAAGGACAATTATCCATCACAGCAAAAACAGAGCGCGTCCTTAGAAAAAATGCCATGGACCAAATTTTTGGAAAGATTCGAAAAAATGGAGCTGGAAATCATAAGTCCAAAAAAAGTGGACAAGGCGATGAGTCCACTGGAGAATTTCGCGATTTTCAATTTGGTGATTCCTTTGAAAACATTTCCATCACCGAAAGTTTGAAAAATGCCCAAATCAACAACGGTGTTGGAGAATTTAGATTGACCGAACAAGACCTTGTCGTGGAAGATACGCATCATAAATCACAGATGAGCACCGTATTGATGATTGACATCAGCCACAGTATGATTTTGTACGGTGAAGACCGCATTACGCCTGCGAAAAAAGTCGCAATGGCATTGGCAGAGTTAATTACGACATCCTATCCAAAGGACACGTTAGATGTCATTGTTTTTGGTAACGACGCTTGGCCGATAAAAATTAAAGACCTTCCCTATTTGAATGTTGGTCCATACCACACGAACACAGTTGCTGGACTCGAATTAGCCATGGACATTTTACGAAGAAAACGAAATACCAACAAACAAATTTTCATGATTACGGATGGTAAACCAAGTTGCTTGCGCATGCCGGACGGACAATATTACAAGAATAGCAATGGATTGGATCAAATGATCGTAGAGAAATGCTACACAATGGCCGCACAAGCGCGAAAGATGCACATTCCAATCACCACCTTCATGATTGCTCAAGATCCTTACTTGCAATCGTTTGTAGAGCAATTTACCGCATCAAACAAAGGAAAAGCCTTTTTCACTGGTTTAAAAGGATTAGGCGAAATGATTTTTCACGATTACGAAACGAATAGAAAAAAACGAATTAACTAAGAAAAAATGAACACATCCATCTCCACATTTGGTGCCTTGAAGGCATCAGGTTACGCATCAAAAAGCATCAAAACGGAATTAAGAGATAACTTGATTTCGGCACTCCAAGAAGGAAAAGAGACTTTCCCTGGGATGCATGGTTATGAAAATACGGTGATTCCACAATTGGAACGTGCGATTTTATCCAAGCACAACATTAACTTATTAGGACTTCGTGGACAAGGGAAAACGCGAATCGCTCGGTTAATGGTCCATTTATTAGATGAATATATCCCATACGTGACGGGAAGCGAAATGAACGATGATCCGTTTCATCCAATCAGTCGCTTTGCCCGAGACTTGGTTGCTGAACACGGAGATAACACACCTATTTCTTGGTTGCATCGATCAGAACGATTCTTTGAGAAACTTGCCACTCCAGACGTAACGATTGCTGATTTAATCGGAGACATTGACCCCATCAAAGCTGCAAACCTAAAATTAAGTTATGCAGACGAGCGCGTCATTCATTTCGGAATGATTCCGAGAGCGAATCGCTGTTTATTTGTCATCAATGAACTCCCAGATTTACAAGCACGTATTCAGGTTGCGTTGTTCAATATCTTGGAAGAAGGCGATGTACAAATTCGTGGATTTAAATTGCGCTTGCCGTTAGACCTACAATTCGTTTTTACAGCAAATCCAGAGGATTACACAAATCGTGGAAGCATTGTCACTCCACTAAAAGACCGAATCGGTTCACAGATTCTAACGCATTACTCTGCAGACATTCAAACAGCAAAGAGAATCACGCAACAAGAATCAGAAAAAATGGACAATCGCACCTGTCAAGTTCATGTACCTGAATTGGCGAAAGACATTTTGGAACAAATTGCGTTTGAGGCCCGTGAAAGTGAGTACATCGATCACAAAAGTGGAGTCAGTGCCCGCATGAGCATTACCGCATACGAGAATTTAATCAGTACAGCTGAACGCAGAGCCTTGATGAACAATGAAAAGGAAACCACCGTTCGATACAGCGATTTAATCGGTATGATTCCATCGATTACTGGTAAAATGGAACTTGTGTATGAAGGTGAGCAAGAAGGGACTTCCTTTGTCGCTCAACACCTCATCAGCGAAGCAACAAAAACATTGTTTCTGCAATATTTCCCTAAAGTGGAAAAACTAAAAAAACAAGACCAAGAAACGCCTTACGACGAAGTACTGAAATGGTTTTTTGAAGCAGATGCGTTTGAATTATCCGATGATGCCAATGAGGAAACGTATGAAACGGCATTATTGTCCATTAAACCATTGGACATGCTCTTACATAAATACCAACCGAAAGTTGCTTCGATAGATGCTCCTTTTTTAATGGAATTCATTCTATGGGCTTTGGTTGAATTCAAACAACTTTCTAAGAAACGAACAACGGATGGACTTTCCTTCAATGATGCGTACGATAGTTTGTTGAGTGGGTTTTAATTCTTAATGGAAGAGGTTTGACGAGAGTTAAACCTCTTCTATTTTTACATCAAGTTTACAAAAAACGGTGATTCTTAGTCAGAGTCAAATGGGGAATATTCCAACTTAGGCCAATTCCAGTTGGACTCATCCCAATTGATCCCATGGAGGAATTTATTAAAGCTTTTCCATGTGTCTTGTGCGTTACATAAGCTGTCAAATCAAACAGAAATAAAAATCCCCCTTGTAGTAAAATACTTTTCCCATAACCGCTTTGTCGCTGATCAACCGGACTTGTTTCTTTCGATTTATGTAGTAGTAGCAATCCACTCGAAACATACGCTACATCTAGACACGTGTTAATGAGAAAAATCTTTTCGGTCTTTTTCTGTTCCTGAAGTGTTTGCTCATACGTTAGATCCGTTCTTGCTCTATTCGCTTTGACGTATCCAGGAATAGCAAGACCAATATTTACTAGATTCCACATCACATTCATTTGATGAAAATACTGGGACTCCGTAGTTTTAGCTTGCGACCAACCAATTCCACTTACTATGAAATTCGTCGTGGCCCAAGTTCCAAGTCCAACCATTAATTTTTCATCAATGCTATAACGGTTTTTATTGTATGGCTGTAAACTAATTGATTGACTGCATATTAATTGATTTGACAGGATAACGCCGAAAGCAAGACAGATGATGATTTTTTTCATGGTATGAGTAATGAGAACATGTTTGGCATATGTAAGAAGTTAAACTACACTGACTTATCCTTCAAGAAATGATTCAATTTCTCAACACTTTCTTTCGCATCCCCGTATAGCATATCGGCGTTTGGCTTATAGAAAAGTGGATTGTCTTCACCAGAATATCCAACACTCATAGATCTTTTCATGATGACAACTTGACGGGCACGCCAAGCTTCGATTACTGGCATACCGTAAATAGAACTTGTTGGGTCGTCTTGCGCACTCGGATTAACAACGTCATTGGCGCCTACAACAAGCACTAAATCCGTTTCTGATATGTCTTGGTTTATTTCATCCATTTCGCAAACAATATCATATGGCACATTTGCTTCTGCGAGCAATACATTCATGTGGCCCGGTAGGCGTCCAGCTACGGGATGAATGGCAAAACGCACTTTTTTTCCTTTACTGCGCAAAAATTGAGCAAGCTCATAAATTGGATACTGTGCTTTTGCAACTGCCATACCGTAACCTGGTACAATAACAATTGAGTTTGACTCCATGAGGTTGGACGCAACATTTTCATGTCCGATGGAAGTAACTTCCCCTTCTATTGCTGTTCTGACTCCCGATTTTTGACTTGACGATCCACTTGCGAAAATCACAGAGAAAAAAGAACGATTCATCGCTTCACACATATGGATAGATAGGATCGCACCTGAACTTCCCACGAGAGCACCTGTTACTATAAGCAAATCGTTGCCCAACATGAATCCTGCTGCAGAAGCTGCCCATCCCGAATAAGAATTTAACATGGAGACAACCACAGGCATATCTCCTCCACCAATGGCCATCACTAGAGATACCCCAAGAAAACAAGATAAGGCAAACATGATGCCTAATAAAAGCAATCCGTTTGAAGCAAGCGGTGAACAGAATACAATTCCAATCAAGGCAATCAAAACAAACACTGCAAGATTAAGGTATTGAAGACCTTTAAAACTCCATGGTTTGGAAGAAATTCTACCCTCTAATTTACCCCATGCAATGATGGAACCAGTGAACGTAACCGCACCGATAAACACCCCAACATACACTTCTACTAAGTGAATAACGTGAGAAGCGTTGGAGGTGAATTCAGTAGTGTCTAAGTACGAACCTACACCAACAAGAACAGCTGCTAATCCAACAAAACTGTGAAGTATTGCCACTAATTGTGGCATAGAGGTCATCTCAACCTTTCGTGCGGCAATGAAACCTATGACTGAAGCCACTGATATGGCAATAAAAATATACATGTGTCCTTCGACTCCTTCTCCGAGGATCGTGGCTAAAATAGCTATAATCATTCCGAATATACCGTAAAGGACACCCCTTTTGGCTGTAGATTGCGATGAAAGTCCACTCAAACTTAGAATGAAAAGAATACTTGCGAACAAGTAAGCGACTGTTTGTAATTCCTTGGCTATGTTCATATTATTTTTTAAACATTTTTAACATTCGGTGAGAGACTACAAACCCACCAACAATATTTATCGTAGCCACTAAAACAGCGGTAAAAGAAAGAATCGTTAACATATTACC
>JBEDCT010000183.1:0-4490 GCA_041176665.1 Bacteroidota bacterium
GGTAATTAATCCACGTCCAATTTTCACAATTTTTTTACCCTTCGTCAATTGAGTAATGGCTTTATCCAAGACACCGTTGATAAACAGGTTGCTTTTCGGCGTACTGTAAAACTTCGAAATCTCGATGTATTCATTCAAGGTAACTTTGGTTGGAATACTGCTACACGTTTGTAATTCAGTTAATCCCATTTTCAACAAGAGGATATCCATTTTCGCAATACGATCTAAGTCCCAATTCTGAGCAAATTCATCAATCAGCGCTTCGTTTTCCTCATTCATTTGAATGGTTTTACGCAAGAGGTTCACGATAAATTCCTTTTCGTCGTCGTTTTCCTTGTATAGTGGAAGCACTTCAAAGGCTTTACCCTCTTTCCATGTCTTCATGGTTTTCATCGCCATGGAGCAACACAAATCTAAGTCGTCAGCCCAATAAATACTTTTCTCGTCAAAGAAACTCTGAATCAAATCAGAATTAGCGATTTCCGCTTTAAACAATTGTAAGGCAAAGGCCATGTCCTCTTCTAGTCCTTCCGAATCGTTATTCATGTGTTCAAAGTACACTTCAGACTCCAAAACAGCAAGGTACATTTTTCTGAAAATTTCTTGGCTTTCTGCACCTAACCAATTGACTTTGCGAATTTCACTCAGTTTTGTCAGTTCATACGAAGCTTCGATGGCTTCAATCAACTTATTATTGACAAACTTAAGATTTGGATTTAAATCCTCTTCCGTTGGACGCATTTTCTTTTTATGCTCTTCCATGCGGTTTTGTGCCGCGCGTTTCAACTCGGGGAGCGTCATGATCATGAATAAATACATATCATACATGCGTTCCACTGCTGAAAGCAATTCCTTTTCAGCTTTGAGGATACTTTCCTCTTCGCTTTGAAAGAAAGCGTAAAGAATTTGGAGTACTTTAATTCGTAAGTGTCTTCTATTGAGCATTCTGGTTTTTTACAGATTCAAACTTCCTTTGGACTGAACACGTTCTTCAGCCATTTTATTCGCAATCTGATAGGTCGGAACACCTTCGTCTTGTGAACGTTTCACAATATTGTAGATTGTTCCGTAAATTTCTTCTGCTTTCTGATGAGCCCAATCAAGGGATAATCCCTCTACTTCAGAGAAACAGTTAATGACACCACCTGCATTGATTGCAAAGTCTGGTGCGTAAATAATTCCACGTTTCATTACTTCTAAACCGTGGATTTTTTCGTCCTTCAATTGATTATTCGCTGCACCAGCAATGACAGAGCAACTCAAACGAGCCAATGTGTCATCGTTGACTGTTGCACCAAGTGCACAAGGAGCGTAAATATCCATTTTCACGTCATAAATTGCATCCGGTTCAACGATGGTCGCACCGTATTTCTCCGAAACGCGTTTCAATGCTTCTTGATTGATGTCCGTAATGAATACATTCGCATTTTCTTTCGTCAAGTGTTCCACAAGGTATTCTCCAACGTGTCCAACACCTTGAACAGCGATTGATTTCCCACTAAGGTCATCACTTCCAAATTGGATCTTCGCTGCGGCTTTCATTCCCATATACACACCAAAGGCAGTAACTGGTGATGGATCTCCACTTTTCCCTGGTAAACCAACAACGTAGTTTGTCTCTTCACTCACCCACTGCATATCCGAAGGAGAAATCCCTACGTCTTCAGCAGTAATATATTTTCCAGCAAGTCCGTTAACAAATTGACCAAAACGACGGAAAAGCGCTTCTGATTTTTGAGTTTTTGAGTCCCCAATAATCACTGCTTTACCTCCACCAAGGTTTAATCCTGAAATGGCATTTTTGTAGGTCATTCCTCTTGAAAGTCGCAACACGTCGTTCAATGCTTCCATTTCATTGTTGTACATCCACATGCGGGTTCCACCTAAAGCGGGACCTAAAACCGTGTTATGCACAGCGATGATTGCTTTTAATCCAGTAGCGTGATCATTACAAAAAAGGATTTGTTCGTGTCCCATCATGGACATCTGTTGGATAACAGGATTTGAATTCAAATCTGTTAAAGAAGTAACTGTCAAATCAGACATGTTTTTGCTTGAGTTCGTTAACTAATCAGATGAATGGTTACTTTTGTAACGCTATTCAACGCTGGCAAAATTAGAAAATAAAACATGAAGTCTCTTCAATACTTAAATAAATATTTCCTAAAATATAAATGGCGCTTACTATTGGGGATCATATTTACCGTTGTGAGCAATTATTATGGGGTTCAGATGCCCATTTACTTTAAGAATGCCATTGATCAATTTCAAGCAAACGTATCCGATGCCAAACCTTCTGATTTTCTCTGGCTCGCTTTTCAATTAGGTGGATTCTATATGTTATTGTCCTTAGCAAAAGGATTCTTCTTGTTTTTGATGCGCCAAACGATTATCGTCATGTCGAGATTCATTGAATTCGACCTGAAAAACGAAATATACACCCATTACCAAACACTTGACCAAGGATTCTTCAAGCGAAATGCTACAGGAGATTTAATGAACCGAATTTCGGAAGATGTTGGATTGGTGCGCATGTACCTCGGACCTGGAATCATGTACATCATCAATTTGATCATCGCATTTACCTTAATTGTCACACAGATGATCCGGATTAGTCCGTCGTTAACGATGTACGTTCTAATTCCGCTACCTATTATGTCCGTGTTGATTTACCGCGTTTCCTCACGTATGAACGCCATGAGTGCGTTAGTCCAAAAAGAACAATCGCTTTTATCCACGCTGGCACAGGAAACATTTTCAGGCATCCGCATCATCAAAGCCTACAACCGCGAAAAGGAGACCGAAGAAAAAATGAGTCAAAGTGCTGAAAACTATAAAAAACAAAGCATGCGTTTGGTACTCGTAAATTCCTTCTTCATTCCAACCATCATGTTTTTAATCGGAATCAGTGTTTTGATTGCTGTTTATTATGGAGGAATCCTATCCTTCACTGGTCCTAAATCTGAGCGTATTTCCATCGGAAGCATCGTAGCTTTTATCATGTTTGTCAATAGCCTTTCTTGGCCATTTGCCAGTTTGGGATGGGTTTCCAGCATCATTCAACGTGCTTCTGCATCCCAAAAGCGCATTAACGAATTCCTACTCACCAAACCAAGTATTGTGAACACAGAAACGGGTGAGTTTGATTTTCAGGGAAGTATTGCACTTCAGAACGTAAGTTTCCAATATCCCATCACCAACATTACAGCCGTTTCCGATGTGTCATTCCAAGTGAACCGAGGAGAAACCCTTGCGATTGTTGGACATACCGGAAGTGGAAAATCAACCATCAGTTCCTTATTGATGCGCCAATACGATCCACAACAAGGACAACTATTAGTTGATGGTATCCCATTAACAGATATCAATTTACAAGCACTTCGTGATCAAACGGGAATTGTACCGCAAGATGTTTTCTTATTTTCCGATACGATTCGTGAAAATGTGCAATTTGGAATCAATGACCGCACCTGCAGCGAAGAAGAACTCATTGAAGCATGCGAGATGACACATGTCTATCACAATATCCAAGGATTCCCAGATGGATTCGACACCTTGCTTGGTGAACGTGGCGTGAATTTGAGTGGTGGACAAAAGCAGCGCATTAGTATTGCTCGGGCTCTTTTGAAAAAACCGAAGTTGTTGATTTTAGACGATTGTTTATCCGCAGTAGATACCGAAACGGAGGAAATCATTTTGAGAAACCTAGAAAAAGGGAAAGAAGATCGGACAACCATTATCATTAGTCACCGAATTTCCACGATTCGCAATGCATCGAAAATCATTGTCATTGACCATGGAAAGGTCATTGAAAGTGGAAATCACGATTCCTTAATGAATCGAAAAGGCACGTACTTCGACATGCACGAACAGCAGTTACAGCAAGAGGAGAAATAAAAAAGGAGGGCGAACCCTCCTTAAAATATTAACTACTTATTGATATTTATATCGACCGATATCGTATCCCAAGGTAAGTTGATGCAAACCTTTTTCAAGACCAACACCATAATGCCTATAGCCTATTTTAATGTTATTCATTTGGTAGTAAAACCCATAAACCTTAGAAATACTTGAATATCGGCTTAATAATGAATTATTAAAAGAATTATTTTGCAAATTATCGAACTCTTCATCATTCGTGTAAAGAGGAATATCGTTTAATTCTGCTCCATATCTTTCCATTGACTTCAGCTCCAGCATTTCTTTACTATTTGACCAAACATCGAAACCAATTCCACCATAGAAATGAAAATTATCGGTGATATTAAAATCCAAAAGTAAAATTGGCTGAATGCTATTTCGTGTAATGCTGTTTGTGAAATAGGCAGTCGCAGTATAATAAGAATTAAAATAGTCAGCTACAAAATCCATTTGCATGGAGTTATCGGACAATACATTTCTGTAGTAATTGAGTTCAATTCCGATTGACATCCTTTTCAACAATCTATATTGTGCATTTAATCCAATTGAAAAATTCTTTGCTTTCATAT
>JBEDCT010000184.1:0-8266 GCA_041176665.1 Bacteroidota bacterium
TGAATGGTGGTTTAGGAGAAGCCGTTTCTCAAGTTTTGAGTAGAGAGTTCCCTTGTCCACAAGAATACGTAGCTGTTAACGATTCATTCGGTGAAAGTGGTACGCCAATGGAATTGATGACAAAATACGGCATCGATACACAGGATGTGGTCAACGCTGCCATGAAAGCTATTGCTCGCAAAGGTTAAGCTAACATAGTAACCTAGATTGCTTTCAGAACCAATTACATTCGTACATTTGGTTTATGAAAAAAAACATGGGAAATACTGATCGCTTGATTCGCATTGCAATTGCAGCAGTACTATTAATCGGCTCACTGTTGGATGTATTTCCAAGCACGTTGAATGTTGCTGCCTTAATTGTTGCGGCAATGTTAGTCGTAACTTCTTTTACGTCTTTTTGTGGCCTGTATACCCTTTTTGGGTGGAATACCTGCAAGATTAAATCTTAATTGATTTCTTCCTCGATGAGTTTTCTTGTCGCGTTCAGCGTGGTAAGCGCTGGGTAACAGGTTCCTTTTGCGCAAACAAAAATACCGGGGGAATAACTAGCAGACATTGGAACTTCGGTGTGATAAGAAATGAGGCAGTTATCTGGCCAAGTGATGGATTCATTCGAGGTGATTCCTATGAGGTGAACTTCTGTGAATCCTTGACTCATTTCCAATAATAACTGTGCCCAATTGGAATATCCTGATCCATAGGTTTCCATTCCGTCGTACATATTAGCCAACATCTGCCGTGCATTTTCAATCCAATGGTCATCGCGGAAATACGTTCCTAAGCGGTAGAAATTGCGCGCCATGACCGAATTGCTGGAAGGAATTACATTGTCATGAATTTCCATTTTTCTGACAACAAGCTCGGTGTCATTGGACGTGAAGTAGCACATTTTACTTTCCGGATGCATGAACTCTTTCTCCACTAGCGATGCCCAAATCTTCGCCTGTTCCAACCAAATCAGTTCACCGGTTCGCTGATATAAATGAATAAACGCATCAATGGCATGTGCGTAATCCTCTAGGAATCCATCAATACTTGCTATGCCATTTGTGTTTACATGGTATAATGTACCGTTTGACTTTAGTTGACACGAAAGAATCCATTTTCCGATTTTTCGCGCTTCAATCAATAATTCTTCTTGATGCAAGGCGTTAAACGCTTGACACATTCCCTTGATTAACTGTGCATTCCAGGAAGTAAGGCATTTATGGTCAAGTCCTGGAGCGATGCGTTTTTGACGTTCGGAAAGTAGCAGAGACTTCCATTCGGAGACTTTTGTATCCAACTCATCCATTCCGATATTCCATTTCTTCGAAAATTCAGCATGACTTTGTGTTTTCAATAAAATGTATTTGTCATCTTCCCAGTAACCACGATTCGAAACAGCGTAATAATCCGCAAAAAGGGTATAGTCTTCACGGATAAGTGATTTCAATTCGCGTTCATTCCAACAATAATATTTTCCTTCCTCTCCTTCGCTATCTGCATCTAAGGCACTAAAATACGCGCCGGATTCATCCTTCATTTCTCGCTGTAACCAAGTGAAAATTTCTTCCACGATTTGTTTATAGGTTTCTTCCTGCAGCACTTCATATCCTAAGGCATATAATTCCATCAACTGGGCATTATCGTAGAGCATTTTCTCAAAATGCGGAACTTTCCAAATCATGTCCACCGAATAGCGCGTAAATCCGCCACCAATCTGATCGTATATTCCACCAAAGGCCATTTTATCTAAGGTCAAGCGGACGTATTCTTGCAGTTTTTCATCCTTGAAAAAACGGCTATGAGCCAACAAATACGCGTAATTATTCGGCATCGGAAATTTCGGAGCCCGACTCATTCCGCCTTCCATCCAATCGAATTGCTTTTTCCAGCGTGCGACCAACTCCAGCAATTTTTCGCTTTGAAGATTCGGTTCGTCCTGCGGAATGGCAATTAATTCGTTGACGCTGAGTCCTTCATGTAATTTCGCGGCATATTCTTCCACTTTATCAAAGTCGTTTTGAAAAGTATAAACCAAGGACTTTAATACATGAATCCATTGTTCCTTCGGGAAATACGTTCCTCCGTAAATTGGACGTCCATCCGGCAAAGTAATGCAATTCAAAGGCCAACCGCCTTTTTGCGTCATGAGTTGAACTGCCGACATGTATACTTGGTCGACATCCGGACGTTCTTCACGATCCACTTTGATATTGACGAAGTGAGCATTCATCAAATCTGCTACCTCTTGATCTTCAAAACATTCATGCGCCATGACGTGACACCAATGGCATGCTGAATAACCAATGCTGATCAGCACTAATTTATTTTGTCTTCTCGCTTGATCGAAGGCATCTTCAGTCCATGGCAACCAATGTACCGGATGATGGGCATGTTGAATTAAATACGGCGAGGATTCGTTTATAAGTGAATTGGAAGGTGTCATCATGATGTATTGAAAACAAAGAAAACTTATATTTGTTGAATAGAACCAATCCGTGCAAAACTTTCGTCCATACCAAGTACTAATTTTTGTCATTTTAGTACTTTCACTTTTATTCATCCCCTCTTTTTTATTGCCGAACGGTGGAGCTAAATTCCTTGGTATTAAATGGCAATTCCTTCCTTTTGAGGAAGTCCTGCAACCAAAAAAACAAGAGAAAAAGGACATAGCGAAAATCATTCAAAAAGTTGACACTAGCGATATCAATGAGAGCTTGGTCAAGCACCTTGGGAAAACTTCGGGGAAATTAGGACTAGCGGATGGAGGAGAGCTAAGTACCGAAAGTGCAACCTCCCTTCATATCAATGAAGTAGCAAAGCAAAATTTATTTCGATTTTTCGCACAATTAAAAACAGTTTCTGAAGAAGGACGCAAAATCTCCATCTTTCATTACGGAGATTCACAAATTGAGGGAGATCGCATGACTGGGTATATTCGTCAGCGCATTCAAAATCAATTTGGTGGAAATGGACCTGGAATGATTCCGGCAACAAACGTCTATAATACACAGACATTTAAACAAACATTTTCGAGTAATTTCGAACGGCTAACCTCATTTTGGGGTAAGAAGTTAAGCACGCGAAAATACGGAGCTATGGGTTCTGCTTCCATTATGCTCATTGACACCGCAAAATCAAACCGTGGAGAAATTAGCGAAGGGTGGATTGAAATAGAAGCGTCGAAAGCTGCATTTACAAGAGCAAGGGACTTTAATCAGGTGAAGTGTTTTTACACGTCTTGCTTTAAACCATGTGCTGTAAAAGTCTACGAAAACAACAAGCTTATTCACCAAGATTCTTTAATCAAAGATGGTTTGAGTCATTCGATTGACTTAAGTTTTCCCAAAACACCTGGTAAGCTTCGATTTGTGTTCAGCACAACAAAAAGTCCTGTCTTTAATGGCTTTGCGTTAGAAGGGGATGTTGGTGTACAGGTCGTGAATGTCGCGATGCGGGGTTCATCAGGACATGCTATCAGCTCGGGAGATGCGGCCTTGTTTCGAAAAATGCACACTGAATTAAATTCCGAATTATTCATTCTTCAGTTTGGGGGAAATTCCGTTCATGCTTTTAGAGATAGTAGTTCGGTACGTTACTACATGCGAAGTTTTAAAAGTCAAATTCAATACATTCAAAAAAATCGTCCGAGTGCAGCAATTTTGGTCATTGGTCCAAGTGACATGTCACACATGGTTAACGGAATTTTCGAAACCTACCCCTATCTTTCCTATTGTGTAAACCAAATGAGAAAAACCTGTGATGAAACCGGTGCTGCTTTTTGGGATTTGTACGCTGCCATGGGAGGAAAGAATTCCATGCCTTCATGGGTAAGTCAAGGTTTGGCTGGAAAAGATTATGTTCACTTTACACCAAGAGGAGCAAGTTACGCCTCCCAGTTACTCTATGATGCTTTTATTGCAGAATATGCAAAATGGGTAGAAGAACAGTTGCCAACGAAGAAAGTAAGCGCAGAATGAAACGCTGCTTTTTTTTCCTTCTTATTTGTACGAGCCCACTTTTCTCACAAACGGTAGATTTAAGGTCCATCGATTACACGGTCATCCCGAGCAATGATTCACTCATCTCAAAGAAGTATGCCTTCATTAATAGCGATTGCAATAGTTTTCAGTTTTTTTCTGCTGAAAGTCCAAATTGGACCTATTTACACCAGCAAATGAGTCAAATGATTGCCAATAAGGACCGTAAATTGAACTTTTACCACATTGGTGGCTCGCACATTCAAGCAGATATATACACCCATGATTTTCGGACTTTTTTACAATCGAATTGGCCGGGATTAAATGGAGAGCGAGGACTTGTTTTTCCGTTTGGATTAGCAAAGACCAATAATCCTTCCAATTATCATTTTTCCTCTCCAAACACGTGGAAATCTTACCGAAGTGTCAACGATCATCCCGATGATTTAGACTATGGATTAACGGGAGCGACCATTCGTTGCGCTGATTCGATCATTACCATCAACTTCAAACACATGCGCACTATGGTGAAGCCACCCTTCAATAAATTGCGCATATATCACAATACCGGTGAGTTTCCATACGAACTAAATTTTGGTGGACAAGAATTGTTGGTGAGTGAAACTTACCATCATGTGGAACTCGGATATTCTGAAATCACTTTTACTGATTACATCGATTCCTTGGATTTGCAATTTGTTAGAAATTCCATCCTTCCGAATGTTTTGGAGATTTACGGTTTCGAGTTATTAAATGAACTTCCAGGAATTACCTATAATGCGATAGGCATAAATGGTGCTGGGCTATACACCTACTTAGGAAACGAACATTTTTTGAGGGATTTAAAAATTCATCCGCCCGATATGTTTGTGTTTTCCGTTGGAACGAATGATGCGTATACATCCTTTGGGAATTTTCGTCCGGAGGTCTATAAAAGCAATTTGGAATCTTTGATGAAGATCATCCTTTCCGTTAATCCAAAATGCGCGTTGCTCTTGACCGTTCCTAACGACAACCAATTTCATGGAGCACCGAACAAAAATACCGAACGACAACGAGAAGTGATTTTTCAATTAGCACAAGAATACCAAATGGCCGTTTGGGATTTTTATGGGATTATGGGAGAACTCGGGTCCTCACTGACTTGGAGAAGAAATGGGCTGATGCAAGGAGATTATGTGCATTTCACCTCAAACGGATATCATTTAAAAGGAACATTATTAATTGATGCTTTTTTGAAATACTTAGCAGCATTTGACGAACTTAGTAGCCATTAAACTATGGAGAGAATATACCAACTTTTTTCATTCAACGTTAAGGAACCACTCATTTTTACACAGCTAGACTTTTGGCTGTTTTTCATTTTAGTGATGGTGGTCTTTTCAGCCATTCACAAGCAGTTTTTGGTGCGAAGCATTTTCTTAACGGTGATCAGTTTATTCTTTTACTTTAAGACTTCGGGTTTATTTGTTTTGCTCTTAGGATTAACACTTATCGTTAATTACCTGTTTGCCATTCTCGTTGAAACATCGGAGAAAGATCGGACTAAAAAGTGGTTGATTGCTGGGTCAGTAACGTTCAATTTACTGCTGCTTGGTTACTTTAAGTACGCCTATTTCTTCACCGATTCCTTCAACCAGTTATTTCAAACGAAGTATGAAATTGTGAATCAATTTGCCTTATGGGGGAATGGATTTTTTGGAGAAGGAACCTTCTTAGATAAAATATTGATTCCTGTCGGAGTTTCCTTTTTCACTTTTCACAACATCAGTTATGTTGTCGATATTTACCGTAAAGAAATCAAGGTCAGTAGTTTTTTCGACTATTCGTTTTACGTGACGTATTTTCCCCATTTAGTCGCTGGACCCATTGTGCGTGCACGCGATTTTATCCCACAAATTAATCAACCATTTACCTTAAACAAACAAGATTTCAGTTGGTCCTTGGTGCAAATCACAAAAGGACTATTCAAGAAAATTGTTTTGGCAGATTACGTCGCTGTACATTTCATTGATAAAATTGCCGATTCTCCGGAGGCCTATCCCGGATTTGTCAGTGTATTAGCCATGTGGGCCTATTCCTTACAGATATATGGTGATTTTTCCGGTTACACAGATATTGCCATTGGAATTTCACGATTGATGGGATTCACCTTGCTCGAGAACTTTAATTCGCCCTATAAGGCCGTTTCCGTTGCGGATTTTTGGCGCAGATGGCATAAATCACTTGGTTCATGGTTACGCGATTACTTGTACATTCCGCTAGGAGGAAATCGTTCAGGGGGAATAGGAACCTACATCGCTTCTACGATCATTTTCGTTTTTTTGATTTTTATCACGCAATGGTATGAATTAATGTATGTTTACCTAGGACTCATGATTCTGTATTTCCTATGTTGGCATTTATTCCCGAAAGTCAAAGATTATTTAAACCGCGATTTAAACTTACTGATTACGATGGTCGTTGGTGGACTCTGGCACGGTGCGAGTGAAAACTTTGTGATTTGGGGAAGCATGAATGGACTTGCCCTCATTTTCTATCAGTATTGGAAGAAAATTAGTCCGTATGAGCAAAGTTCAGCATGGGGAATTCGTGCATGGCGGATATTTCTGACCTTTAACTTCATCACCTTTACGCGGATTTGGTTCCGCTTAGACGAGGCAGGAGAGCCCCTGAAGATGCTGAATCACATTTGGATTCATTTTGATTTCACGTGGGACGTTTTTGTGAAAGTCTTGGAAACGTATCAAGCAGTATTTTGGCTGATATTAACTGGTTTTGTGTTGCATTGGTTGCCAGAATCTTGGAAGGACAAAGGAACACAGTCCTTTGCAAAGGTGCCATTCTTTCTACAAGCCATCCTTATTTCATTTAGCGTTTTCCTCATGTATCAAGCCATTTCGGATACCTTCAAGCCATTTGTTTACTTTCAGTTTTAAGTCGCCAAATAATAACTAAACAAAACTAAGTCTAAGCTCACCGTTATGATTGTTGTAAAGGCAATCCATTTCATCGGCGCAACAGAAAGCAAGAAACTTAAGGTGAGCATTGTTGGTATTAAAATGAGTATTAAAGCGAAGGTATTTTGCAAAGCACCCATTCCGACTGTTAATCCCCCGAGGCATCCTATCAATAAGATAATGCCCGCAATCCAACCAAAACGGTTGAATTCCATTTCTTTAACTAATTTATCAAACATCCTTTTCTTTTTTACAAATTTCGATGTTGTACGGTATTCAATTTATGAGATTACTTCTCAAAAAAGCTGATTTTAGTCAATAAAATCAATCGAAATGAATTTAGTTGGTCAATTACTTGACAAACGGGGTCTCGATGTCGTACCTTTGCCCCCTACATTAAAGATTTAGGTAAATATTGAGCTTATGAGCAAAATGAAATTATCGGAGTTCGACTTCGAACTTCCAGAAGAGTTAGTTGCAAATTATCCAAGTGAAAACCGTGATGAATCACGATTAATGGTTATTCACCGCGCAACTGGACAAATCGAACACAAATTATTCAAAGATGTGTTAGATTATTTTTCGGAAGGTGATGTGATGATTATGAACAACACACGCGTTTTTCCAGCTAGAATGTACGGGAATAAAGAAAAAACAGGCGCAAAAATTGAAGTATTCTTGTTGCGTGAATTAAATCGTGAAAGTTTATTGTGGGATGTACTCGTTGATCCAGCGCGTAAGATCCGTATCGGAAATAAATTATACTTCGGGGAAGATGATTCATTAGTCGCTGAAGTAATTGATAACACCACTTCTCGTGGACGCACACTTCGTTTCTTGTTTGATGGTCCATACGAAGACTTTAAGGCAAAAATCACTGAATTAGGTGAAACACCACTACCGAAATACATCAAACGTGAAGTAGAGCCCGAGGATGAAGAACGTTACCAAACTATTTTCGCGAAAGTGGAAGGTGCGGTTGCTGCACCAACTGCTGGACTACATTTTTCACGTCAATTATTAAAAAGACTGGAATTAAAAGGAATCGACTTTGCAGAGGTTACGCTTCATGTTGGATTAGGTACCTTCCGTTCGGTTGAGGTGGAAGATTTAACCAAACATAAAATGGATTCTGAACAAGTTATTATTTCGCAAGAGGCTTCCGATATGGTCAATAATGCAAAACGCACGAAAAAACGTGTGTGCGCTATTGGTACGACTGCCATGCGTTCCATTGAAACATCCGTGTCTACTGATGGGTTTTTAAAACCATTCGATGGATGGACCAACAAGTTTATCTTCCCTCCATATGAATTTAGTATTGCAGATTGCTTAATTA
>JBEDCT010000185.1:0-13818 GCA_041176665.1 Bacteroidota bacterium
GCCATCAATAAAGAAGGAACTTCGTACATTGATGACTTTGAAGCGAGTCAAAGCGCCATCGACTTAAGACAATTCTCTGCATGGAGAATGGCCTCTATTCCACAAGGTCAACCAGATTTATTCCCGGAGGCAAATTCAAACAATCTTTCTGCTGGATTCAAACGTGCTAAAGCCATTTGGTACACCATTGATCCTGTCTTCTACCAAAGCAATTCGTTGACACCTGAACACATCAAACAAAATCCAGCTATGCTAACGGATAGCCGCATGCGTTTGGTGAACCAAGTGGATATCTTCCCGAACTTACAACAACAATACGGATCTATTCAAAACATTCCAATTCTCGAGTTAGCATACTACCCGAACGAAAGAGGAATGTACAACTACGACACAACGAATACCATAGATTCCCTTGGAAAGTTCATCAATCCAGAAAATCGCTGGGGTGGAATTATGCGTGGCCTAACAACCAATGACTTTGAAGTAGCGAACATCGAATTCATTCAATTCTGGGTATTGGATCCATTCAATGAAGATGCGGAAAATGAAAACCCAAATACCTTCCATACCGGAGGAGATTTATACTTCAACTTAGGAAACATCTCCGAGGATGTGCTTCCGGATTCCCGTAAAAGTTTCGAGAATGGTCTTCCTTCAACCACAGGCATTCCATTAACAGATAACATGGATACAACGGCTTGGTCGCGCATTTCAACGCAACAAATCGTCGTAAATGCCTTTGACAATGATCCGGCATCGCGAATCAATCAAGATGTGGGAATTGATGGGTGGAAAAATGACCTCGAACAAAATTCGTATCAGTCATATGTTAATTGGGTGCAAAATAATACGACACTCAACGCTGCCACAAAAGCACGCATGATTGCGGATCCGTCCAATGATGATTACACGTATTACCTTGATGATAATTACGATGGCGAACAATTAAACATTCTGAAACGATACAAGCGTTACAACGGAATGGAAGGAAATTCACCAACGACAGAAATGTCAGATACCATAAATGTTGATAGATATCCAACCCAAGCGAGCAATCAACCAGATAACGAGGATATCAATCAAGACAATAACCTAGCGGAAAATGAAAGTTATTTCCAATACCGCGTAAGTATGAGGCCAAACGATTTGCAACAAGTTGGGTCTAACTACATTACCAACAAACAAATCTATCAAAGCGGGACAAAAACGGAAACTTGGTACCAATTTAAGGTTCCGGTGAAAGATTTTGAGAAACGCGTGAATGGAATACAAGATTTTCGTTCGATTCGCTTCATGCGTATGTACTTGAAAAACTTCGATGAAGAAGTGCTACTGCGTTTTGCGCGTTTGGAATTAATCCGTGGGGAATGGAGAAGATATACGCAAGATTTATCGCAACCAGGACTGAGTGTTCAAACAGATCCAAACTTAACATCGTTTAATATTGCTGCGTTGAACATCGAAGAGAACGGACAACGTCAACCAATCAATTATGTACTTCCTCCTGGAATTACACGTGAAATCGATCCATCGCAAGTTTATCAACGTCAAATGAACGAGCAATCGTTAGTATTAGAGGTGTGTAACTTACAAGATGGCGATGCACGAGCGGCATACCGTAACGTGCAATTCGACGTTCGAACGTACAAAAAACTGAAAATGTTTGTCCATGCGGAATCCGTTGTGCAAAATCAGCTAAAAGACAACGAATTATCTGTGTTTGTCCGTTTGGGAACAGATTACGTAGAAAACTACTACGAATATGAACTTCCAATGAAAGTAACAGATTGGGGAACATCCAATCCAGAATCCATTTGGCCTGAAGCGAACAACATCGAAATTATTTTTGATGATTTATTAAACCTCAAAACGGAACGAAACAAGAAGGTAGAACAAGGTGCACCTGGCGTTTCTTACATCAATGAATATGAAATCGTGGATCCGCAAAATCCACAAAGAAGATTGAAAGTAAAAGGTAGTCCAAACTTACAAGGAATGCGCACCATCATGATTGGTGTCCGCAATCCATTGAAAACAGATCCAGATAATATTTGGCAACCGGATGCTGGTGATGCGGAATGTATCAATATGTGGGTCAATGAATTACGTTTAACAGACTTCGTCAGCGAAGGCGGTGATGCTGCCATCGGTCAAATGCAACTTCAATTAGCCGATTTTGCCAATATTTCCGCTTCTGGAAATTATTCTGGCATCAACTGGGGAAGTGTCGATAGCCGTGTTCAAGACCGTCAACGTAACCAAAAAATTGGAATCGATATGAACTCAACGGTTCAACTCGGACAATTCTTCGGTAAACAAGCACGTGTTTCTATGCCGTTCTTTTATGGCTATTCATTGGGGGTAATCAATCCTGAATATGATCCGTTCAATCCGGATATCAAATTATCGAGTTACGATCTTGCGACGAGAAGAGAACGCGCAAAACTTGGACAAGATTTTACGGAACGTCGTTCATTTAATTTTACCAATGTCCGTAAGGAAGCGAAAGCTGGGAAAAAAGCACAATTCTGGAGCCTCTCCAATTGGTCAGCAACGTATGCATTCGCGGAAAACTTAAAACGTGATTTTAACATCACTGCCGACTTGACAAAAACATGGACAGGAGCGCTGAATTACAATTACACCTTTGCTGGAAAAGCAATTGAACCTTTCAAAAAATGGAAACCGGTTCAAAAGTCCCCGTGGTTAAAATTCATCAAAGATTTTAACCTTTTCCTCCTTCCGAAAAGCATGACATTCACCAACGATTACTCAAGAATCTACAACGAGCGTCAAGTTAGAAACATCATTGTGCCTACTTTCGAATTCGACCCTATTTATTTGAAAAGATTTGATTGGAATAGAAATTACCAAATTGGCTACGACTTAACGAAAAATTTAAAAACCACATTTAGCGCCAGTAATAAATCCATTTTCGTAGAAGGAAACAACGGAGTGGATCGCGTGACCAATCCAGAAGGATACCGCGAGTTCATGGATACCATTCGTTCACAAATGACTACGTTCGGTCGCACCATGGATTACTCACATAACTACAGCGTTAGTTACAATGTTCCATTGGATAAATTTCCGTTAACCAATTGGATCACTGCGAATGCGAAATATTCGGGGACATTCAATTGGCAACGTGCACCACTCGGACAAGCACCATTCGGAAATACTATTCAGAACAATCGCACGGTAAACATGACCTTGCAAGGAAACTTTGTGACACTTTACAACAAAGTACCTTATTTCAAACGCGTACTTTCTGATGGAAAAGGAATGAAATCCAATGTCAATGCAAAGGTTGGTAACGCTGGTGAAGGTGGCGCAGCTGGTAAGCCCAAACCTGGACCAGCAAAATTACCGGAATTCAAACCGAAGAAACCTTTAGAGGAAATGACCGCTAAAGAATTAAAACAAAACGATCGACAGAAAAAACGTTTCGACAAAAAACAACTTCGTATTCAAGAAATTAAAGACAAGGAAAAAGAAAAAGTAAATCCACTCGGTGGATTCATTGCACGATTGATTATGAGCGTACGCAATGTTTCTGGTACATACGCAATGACGGATGGAACCATGTTACCGGGATACAATCAGGAATCAAGCGTTCTTGGAATGAACGGAAGTAGTTTGGGTATGTCTGGATTTGTCTTCGGTAAACAAGGGTATGATCTTTTAGGACGAAGCAATGGATACAATGTGAGCACATTATCTCGCGATAATAATTGGTTGGTTCAAAATGAAAACTTGAACGAACAATACACAACGACACACACTGCGAATCTTCAGATGAAAGCAACGTTAGAACCGATTAAAGATTTAAACATCAACGTAAATCTGAGTAGAAATTACAGCACAAATTCTGGTGAATTCTACCGCTGGAATTCCGCAACGAGTGCCTTCGAAAGCCAAAGTAAATTCGAGACAAGTACACTAACCTATACAACGGTAACGTGGGGATCTGCATTCATCAAAGAAGGAAAAGATTTCTCCTCCACGGTATTCCAAACTTTGTTAAATAACCGCAAGGAAGTATCTGGTTTACTTGGTGCGCAAAATTCCAACTCGACACTTTTGCCGAACGGATATTATAGTGGGTATTCAGGTTCGCAGCAAGAAGTTGTAATGGGCGCCTTCTTATCCGCTTACACCAACACGAGTGTTTCTAGTAAATCGATAAATCCATTGTCGAATCTTCCGTTACCAAACTGGACCCTCAACTACAATGGTCTGTCCAAATTCGAATTTGCGAAAGACGTCGTGAAATCCTTTAAATTGAATCATGGGTACTCTTCATCGGTAAGTGTAAACGGGATGCAGACGAACTTAAATGCGGTGACAGATGCGAATGGACATGCAACCGCGTTGGACATTAACAACAATTACATTGCGGGAATGCAGGTTCAAAACATCACCATTTCCGAACGATTCTCCCCATTGATTGGAATGTTAGCTACATGGAACATTTTAGGTAAAAACATCACGACCAATTTTGAATACAAAAAAGATCGTCAAACGACACTTTCCTTAAACAATAATCAGATAACGGAAGTTCTCGGAAAAGAAATTGTCGTAGGAACTGTCATCAACATCCCTAAATTGAAACTACCAATTCGCACCTTAAAACCGAGTGACCTATTGATCAATGTGAATTTCTCTTTCCGAGATAATTCTACCATCGTCCGTAAAGTTGTGGAAAACACCAACCTTGCAACAGCAGGTCAAACAACCGTAAGTTTCAAATTGGACGCGAACTACAAACTATCGGAATATTTAAGTGCGATTTTCTATTACGAGCAATTCATCAATACCCCGAAAATTTTCATTAGCTATCCAACTGGTAACTTGAAAACAGGAATCACCCTGCGCTTTGACTTGAACGGATTAAAATAATGAATCCAATTATTCGCAAAGCAAAACGATCAGATGTTGCAGCGATTTTCGCGCTCATTCAAGAACTTGCGTTGTACGAAAAAGCTCCGGAACAGGTAACGAATACAGCTGATCAATTAGCCATCGACTTATTCGAAAAATACCGTTGCGAAGCAATCGTCGCTGAAAAGGAAAACCAAGTTGTTGGATTTGCACTATACTACACCTCCTACTCTACTTGGAAAGGGGCCTGTTTATACTTAGAGGACTTCTATGTAATCGAATCTGAACGCCAACACGGTATCGGTCAATTGTTGTTTGATTCTGTCCTTAAAACAGCGAAAGATCGGAAGGTACAACGCATGGACTGGCAGGTGCTCACATGGAATGAACCAGCCATTCGTTTTTATGAAAAACAAAAAGCCATTCTCGATCCTGAATGGTTGAACGGCAGACTTTTCTTTTAACACAAGTTTTCCTGTATAATGACATCCAAGCTCCAGTGTCCTTAGAAATTGATATTCAAGCGCTGCAGCGCGGTGATGTACATGCATTCGAAGTGCTCGTGCTCACCTATGAAAAAAAGGTGTTGAACATGTGCTGGTGCATTCTCCAAAATAAGGAAGAAGCAGAGGATGCAACCCAAGACGTTTTTATCACCATTTATCAGTCCATCCATAAATTCAAAGGGGACGCGAAATTATCCACATGGATACATCGCATTACCCTGAACAAATGCCTCGAATACATTCGAAGAGCAAAACGAAAAAAAAGGTTTGGTATTCACCAACGAATCGACACGGATTTTATGGATCATACAATAGATTTAGAAAAGAATCCAGCGCAAGTATTGATGGAAAAAGAACGAACAAAAGCATTTTTGACTGCCGTACAACATTTGCCAGAAAATCAACGAATTGCCTATACCTTACATCACATGGAAGAGTTCAGCTATAAAGAAATAAGCGAATCAATGAACCTTTCTTTATCCGCCATAGAATCACTGATTTTCAGGGCAAAACAACAATTAAAACGACAATTAGAAGAGTCCGTGAAAAATAATTGGATTTAACTGCAAGATTTTCAATATGATAACATCTAAAACAATATGATGAACGAACATCCATTTCACCAGCAAAAACTAGAGGTTTCAAACACGCTGCATGAAAAACTCATGCAAGCACCTATGCATGCGAAAAAATTGAAGCGAAGAAATACACTATTCACCCTTGCAACCATTGTATGCGTTGTGGTTAACCTAAGCTATTTAAGTCTTCGTCAAGAAAAATTGACGGAAGAACAACTACTTGAAACACATTATGCTAATTTTGGCTCTACTCTTTCCATATAACGAACGATGAAAACTAACCGACTTTTGTATATTCTACTTGGTATTCTGATCTTCATGAATGCCATAATTTTGGTGCAGTTTATGAAAGGTAGAAATGCTGGACATCCACCACACCCTCCTAAACTTAGTGTCGTTTTAAAGATGACTGGCAAGGAAGCCAATTGGGTTGACGCAGAGTTTAAAAAACACATCGCTGAAAAAAGCGACCTATTAGCCGAGCAAAAAGAACTTCGCTCAAAAATAACATTGGACTCAAAAGCAAAAACGAAAAATCAACGCATCTATCAGAAAATTGGTTTTTTGCAAGCACAGATTGATGCTTGTACCTTTGAACATTTTACGCGTGTAAAAGCACATTGTAATGCTGAACAAGCAAAAAAACTAGCGGAAGTCGTACACAGAATGATCGAACGAAGTGACCGTCCTGGACAAAGACGATGAACGTTAAAAAACTAACTTTTCTGCTTATTTTCTTTGCTCAACAGGCAAGTGGGCAATTACACCTACAGTTTCAGTGGGGTTCCGATATCATTCAACTCGAAAAAGTGTACAAATTAGGGGATGATTCCATCTACTTCGATGAACTAAAAATGTATGTGTCCGATTTTCACTTTCAAAAGCAAAACCGACAACACCATATTCTTGAAACACACCTCATCGATTTAGCCGATCAGCAATCCTTGACCTTATTTCCTGATTTCCCTGTGAAAGATTACGAAACGATTTCCTTTCAATTTGGAATGGATAGTTCCTATCACGTTTCTCAGTCTGTTGAAGGCGACTTAGATCCACTGAAAGGAATGTATTGGGCATGGAATTCCGGTTACATTCAGTTTAAATGCACAGGAAAATGCACACGGATTCCCTTGGAGGATCAAAGCTTTGAATTTCACTTGGGGGGATACCGAAAACCACATGAAACGAGGATTCCAATGTTACTAGTAATTCAAGGAGACACAGTCATTTTAGATATGAAACCTTTCTTCGAACAAGTCGCTCATTTGGAAGTAGTCCAGCGCATCATGATTCCTAGTCCACTCGCGAAAAGCTATTGTCAATTCATCGCACGTAATTTCTTCACGAAATGAAGTCCATGCTGCGCATATCCGGATTGCTGCTTTTCGTTGCGCTTATGTTCAGTGCAACGGACAACGGACACCCATTTTTCCTCCCGAAACACTGGCCGAAACCCGTCTATGACTTTGAAGCGAATCCCATTAGTTTAAACAAATTTGAATTAGGTCGTACCTTGTTTTATGATCCCGACCTCTCCCGAGACAGCACCATTTCCTGTGCGAGTTGCCATTTGCAGTATTCAGGCTTCACCCACATTGATCACGCTTTAAGTCATGGAATCGACGGGAAAATTGGCACACGAAATTCACCTGTTCTGATCAATTTAGCGTGGCAGAAATCCTTTCATTGGGATGGTGGTGTCGGACAATTAAACAAGCAAGCCATCAATCCGCTCACCCATGCCAAGGAAATGGATAATTCCCTAAAGGAAATTTTAAGACGACTGAACGCTTCCACCTATTACCGCAAACGCTTTTACCAAGCCTTTGGGGATAGCAGCATCACGACGAACCTCCTGTTAAAGGCTCTTTCGAATTTCACCATCGGACTCGTTTCCGCGCAATCGAAATACGACCATGTCAAAAACCATGATGCCGTCTTCAACGAACAAGAAAAAGCAGGCTATGCCTTGTTTAAAAAATACTGTGCTTCCTGTCACCAAGAACCGCTTTTCACACGACATGAATTCAAGTCAAATGGACTTTCGGTGAATCCTAAGTTAGCCGATTATGGACGCATGGGAATTACCAATCGTCATGAGGACTCCCTTCTTTTTAAAATCCCAAGCTTGCGAAATATCGAATTTAGTTTTCCTTATATGCACGATGGACGATTTAAACTTTTAAAGGATGTCCTTGCACATTACAGCCAATTACATACAACAACGAACCTGAAAAGCTCCGAGTTGGAAAAGTTAAATCGACCATTGACTGACCGCGAACAAAAAGACCTTGTCGCCTTTTTAAAAACGCTGAGTGACCCCACATTTCTATTTAACCCCCTTTTCAAGTACCCTAAAAATGAGCGAAGTGCAAGTTTTGAAAAGAACTAACGTCTAAACCTAAAAAGATCCATGAAAAAAACAATCCACTTTGTCCTTTTCCTTTGCATCGGAAATCAAGCGATGGCACAGTTAAATCCTGCCATTGAACATTGGTTGATCAACACTACTGGAATTACCGGAAGACATTATGTGCAGGGGAATTCAACACCAATCAACGAAACCACATTAGCGAATGTTCAAACAGTCCAGTACTCAAACAATTGGGTTTACGTATCCACAACAGGCGTTCCATCCTATATCACTGGTCCATTTATGGATGGTAATCCATCCCTAGCGACGAGTCAAAATGCGATTTTCAAAATGCCATTGAATCCAGCTCAAAACACCGGAACGGCAACAGCAACATCAGGTGGAAACATCGGGATATTCATCAACGGAGTAGCCTTATTTGACTACCGCGATGGTGTCGCATGGAATACGACAACAAATGCGCTTTGCGGCGGACCAGGAAATCCACCGTGTCCTGGGGGACCAACGGCTGCCATGTCTTGGAACCGAGATGCTATTCCTGCCGAAAAAGCAGGATTTGATTGTTCAAAAGGACATCCAGCTATGGGTAACTACCACCACCACCAAAATCCAAGTGCCTTTAAATTAGATCTTACCGTTATTTCAAATGTGTGTGACTTATACGATGCCGATGGACTTTACGTCATCGACTCGACAGTACATTCGCCTATCATTGGATATGCCTACGACGGATTTCCTATATATGGAGCGTATGGTTATGCGAATACCGATGGAACAGGTGGGATTACGCGCATAAAATCAGGTTACCAATTGCGCAACATCACCACACGAACAGTTTGGGCGGATGGAACAGATGTCCCGGACGGACCAATCATTAGCACAACGTATCCACTTGGATACTTCCGTGAAGATTATGAATTCGTAAGTCATGCAGGACAAGCAGATTATTTAGATAGTCATAATGGAAGAGTTTGTGTCACTCCAGAGTATCCCAATGGGATCTATTGCTATTTTGCAACAGTAGATAGCGAATGGAATTCTGCTTATCCATATGTAGTAGGCCCAACGTTTTTTGGCGTGCGTACAGCATCCAAAGTGACTTCTATCACTGAAACAGTCACCAACTATACGTCATCTGTTGGAATCACTGAATTATCAGAAAATGACTGGTCAGTGTATCCAAACCCAAGTAATGACATCATCATGGTTCAAGTAAATGATTTGGCAAATCAATCATTTAGCGTTGAATTGTACGACGCATTTGGAAAACGCATCCAATCACAACAAATTGTTCAAGGAAGTACCATTGCTTACTTCCATGTAGACACCTTATATAAAGGCATTTATTACGTCAAAGTGAATGGACAAAATGGATCGAAAAAAATTGTGATTCCATAAAGAACTACTTATAAAAGTTAAGAAAGACACATCTATCATGTGTCTTTTTTTTTGTCCGTTAAACAATTACTTTCGATTTCCATACAAATCAAAATGAAATATTCACAAAAAGTGGCACAATATTCATTTAGAGTTGAAGGATATTCATTTGAACGTACATGTTCCAAACTTCCTCGTTATTTTTAAAATGAAATAAGGAGAGAAACAGGATCTTTCTTATGTATAGAAGTTGACAGGCTGCTTGGAGAGGCAGTTTCATTTTCTAGTTTGATAAGAGTTTAATAGTTTTTGTCGACGTCCCACGGGAATATATATAAGAAACTCCTGTCCTTATTGCTTAAATCGTACCACTCAGACTTTAATGTCTACTACTAGGAAGGGCTGAAAAGCCCTTTTTTTATTGTATTTTGTAGAGAACAGGTCTACTCGGACTCGCATCGTTGTGAAATGCGGCAAGTTGAATTTCAAGAATATAGTTTCCATCCGCAACGTCATTCGGGACGTAAATTAATTCGGTAATGGTGCGTTCAAAATTTGGTTTTTCGGGTACATTCCAAAAGGCATGATGAAATGCCAAGGCCCCTCCATCCTCTTCACGGTCAACAGATGGCTGGTCAACCAATAGATGCTTTACCCCAAATTCGTTCAATAAGGACACAATTTCAATGTCCAAATAACACGGATTGGTTCCAGAATAATTCATTGATTTTTTATCAGTACTATTCGGCAAGGTTCGAATGAGCACCGCTTCACTAAAGTCCTCCTGTAAATAAGGTGCGATTTGGGCTGCTTGAACGACAAAATCACCATTGTCCAGTTGAACAGGATCTACCGTGATCAATGTTGCACGATAGAAAAACTCCTTCAAGACGTCATTTACCGCATATACGTCCTGCGTAATGTGGCCACAACATTCCGTATGTGTACCATGTCCATGAGGATTAAAAAACACGTCACGAAAATTCACACTTCCACCTTCTTTGATGCTGCCGATGAATCCATTTGCTCGAACAGTCTCCATTCGAGGTGGATCAACATACCATGCTCGTACGTTTTCAGTTGAGGCTTGAAGTGACATGGAAAGATCAATTGCTTCACTCGTTTCAATAAATTCAGATTTGGACAGGTATAATCGCATGGAGTAAAAGTAAACATTCGCGACAATCTTTCAAAAATGCCTTGTTGAAATTGTTTTCAGATTTTGGCGCTCAAATCTTTAGAAGGGCTAACTTTGTGTCATGGATCAAAATCAAGACAAACTCAAAGACATTATCTCGCATTCAAAAGAATACGGATTTATCTTCCCTTCATCGGAAATTTACGACGGACTCGCTGCTACATACGACTATGGACAATTAGGTTCAGAGTTGAAAAACAACATCAAAACGTACTGGTGGAAAGCGATGGTGCAAATGCACGAAAACATTGTAGGAATTGATGCATCCATTTTTATGCATCCAACTACTTGGAAAGCATCCGGACACGTAGATGCGTTTAATGATCCCTTGATTGATAACAAAGATTCCAAAAAAAGATACCGAGCGGATGTGTTGCTCGAAGAACACATGGAGAAAATTCGTCAAAAAATAGAAAAGGAAGTTGAAAAAGGAAAAAACCGCTTTGGTGCTGACTTTGATGAAACGCAATTCCGTGCAACGAATCCAAATGTCCTTCGAAATGCAGAAAAAATCACTTCCATTGAAGATCGCATGCGCGAAGCATTGGAAAACAACGATTTAGAAGCCGTACGAAACTTAATTGTCGATCTAGAAATCGTTTGTCCCGTTTCTGGTTCTAAAAACTGGACCGATGTCCGTCAATTTAATTTAATGTTCTCCACAGAACTTGGTTCCGTTGCCGGAGATGCATCAACCATTTACCTTCGTCCGGAAACGGCACAAGGAATTTTCGTGAACTTCTTGAACGTTCAAAAATCGGGTAGAATGAAAATTCCTTTTGGCATCGCCCAAATTGGAAAAGCCTTCCGAAACGAAATCGTTGCGCGTCAATTCATTTTCCGTATGCGTGAATTCGAACAAATGGAAATGCAGTTTTTTGTACGTCCAGGTGAAGAGATGAAATGGTACGCATACTGGAAAGATGCACGCGAAAAATGGCATAAAAACCTTGGACTCGGAGCTAACCTTTACCGTTTTCACGACCATATTAAATTGGCACACTATGCGAACGCAGCTTGTGACATCGAATACAATTTCCCGATGGGATTCAAAGAATTAGAAGGAATTCACTCACGAACCGACTTCGATTTAAAACAACACGAACAGTTTTCAGGTAAAAAACTACAATTCTTTGATCCTGAATTAAATCAAAGCTATGTACCATATGTGGTGGAAACATCCGTTGGACTCGACCGCATGTTCTTATCTGTTTTGAGTGCAGCTTATCAAAATGAGAAATTAGAAGATGGGTCAGAACGCGTTGTGTTGCGTATTCCAGCAGTTCTCGCACCATACAAAGCAGCAGTCTTGCCATTAGTGAAAAAAGATGGACTTCCAGAAAAAGCACGTGAAATCATGAAGCAACTTCAGTTTGACTATTCCATCCAATATGATGAAAAAGATTCCATTGGAAAACGTTACCGCAGACAAGATGCCATTGGAACGCCATTCTCCATTACCATTGACCATCAGACCTTGACGGATGATATGGTCACCGTTCGTGATCGCGATACCATGGAACAAATTCGTATTGGAATTTCAGAGATCGAAGGACTTTTAGCCGAAAAAGCGAGCTGGAAAAGTGTTTTAAGCACCTTATAAAGCAAGAGTGAAAATCGCGTTTGGATTTTTATTTCTTTTTCCACTATTCTGTCATTCGCAAATTCTTCTCAATCAAGAAGGAGAAGCGTTTACAGAAACTCCCTTTTTCAATGCGGATGTCATTCGCTCCAATCACATCAAATCCATAGAGGGAAACTACTCGTCCAAAAAACCCGGAGAAGTCATTCGGGAAAGTTCTGATTGGTTTCGCTACCGTTTCGATGAAAAAGGTCGGCTTTTGGAAAGCCTAGATATTAGGACAGTTAACCGAAAAAGAGACACTACGCTTCATCAATATAGTTACAATTCATTCGGTCAACTTACGGAACATCGGAAAACAGAAAACGGTGGATTCACTACGATTAAATTTGTGTTCGACTCACTAAATAGGCTGCAGTCCGAAAGTACTTATCGCGAAATTTATAATAGTCAGAGTCATCAAGTACTTCAATCCAATTTGGTGAATACAGAGTATTTTCAATATGTCGTGCGTCCCAACGAAAGCGAACAAGTTCGATACAATTCCTATAAGCTCCCTTACATGAATGAAGTGAGTTTCTTTAACAAAGATGGCTACCTCGTTGAAAAGAAAACGAATTACCGCATGAGCTCCATTGAACACACAACAAAATTTTCCTACGACGAACATGGACTTTTGGCGGCAAAAGCTCGATTTAACGACCGCGATGAATTGGCAGAACAAGAATGGAAATACCGCTATGATTCATTTGGAAATTTAATCGAGGTACTCTTTTTTCGATACGGACAACTTCAAAAGGACCTTCAGATTGTTTTTGATACAAAAACACAATTGCTAGGATCAACGATTCAACGTGATGTCGACACAAATTTCCTGCTGATTCTTCGCTTTACAAAATTCACGTACTTCAAATAGTCCTTGCCAATTCAATAAGTTCAGCTGTTGATTTTTTTTCTCTTCGTTTTTTTCGGAAATTTGGCATGAAAATAGGTAGAGCACCTAAAAATTCCGACTATGAAAAAATTGTACTTTCTCAGCATACTTTTACTAAGTATCACATTTGCACAAGCACAACGAATCAATTACGACATCAGTTCTAAATGGTTTTTTGGATTAAATGCAGGTGCTACTTGGAATACAAATGATGTTAAAAATGTCAATAGTTCCGGATATGGGCTCATTCTTGGTCGCTCTTACAATTATAATTACGGGAAAAAAATAAGTTTCGATCTGCGTGGACGCTACCTCGCTGGGACATGGGTTGGACAAGATACAAGCGTGACTACACTCTCAAATTATCAAGGTGGTCCACTCGATG
>JBEDCT010000186.1:0-3419 GCA_041176665.1 Bacteroidota bacterium
AAGCATATTTCTCCATGGACTGAATTTCCAGTTCTTCATCCTGCGTCATGTTCATTTTTTTCTTCAATAGTCCCATGAACTCATCGCGGTAACGTAAACCGGTAATTAATTTCGCATTGTATGCGGACTCACAGTCCAAAATATGTAAGGAATCTACATGGTTGTCTAACATCAGTGTATCGATTCCTTTATTCAAGGAAATATCGTTTCGCATCGTGCGCCACATCGTACGCAACAAGGTTTGTGTTTGTAAACGACTGGAATCGCTCATATTTGTGCGAAAGAACGGTTCTACTGCACTTTTGAAGTCGTTATTACTTCCACGAACGATGTCCACTTCAATGTTCAAATTATCCAATAAATTTTTAAAGAACATCATTTGAACACCGACTCCGGTAAATTCCATAGTTGTAGATGGAAATCCATATACTTCTTTCGCTGCAGAACTGATGTAATAAGCGGTTTGGGAAATGTATTCTCCCGACAAATAGGCTACGGCAAATTTTCCGCTCGTTTGAAAGTCCTTGATGGCGTCGTGTAATTCTTTCGCACTTGCCATTCCACAGGTCAGCGAACCAAGTTCCAAGAAAATTCCTTTGATTTTGGAATCTGTCTTCGCCTTTTCAATTCCGTAAAGCAAATCTGGGAGTCCAACGGAACGATTCACTTGAAAACTCGCAATATCTAAGGACTCATCGCTTTTATCCTTGAGTTCACCCGTTAATTTCAATTGTAGGATGGTTGAATTGCGAATCGCCAATGGTTCTGGACCAAAGTTTCCAAAGGAACCAATGATACCACCGAGTACCAAGAAAAATAATAACAAGGAAACAAGTCCGGCAATCATCACCGCGACAAAACTCGGCCAAAACAGTTTGCCGAAGGATACTTTTTGATCTGACATAAAAATTATTTAAATCGTGAAAATAGGTTGAGTGAATTCACCAGATTGAGTTTTAAACTAAAACGGATTTCGTTGGAGTAGTTTGTCCAAAGTGACCCCATGTTTGTACTTCGAACAAGCGGGAAATACATGCTCAACACATTGGTCAGACGAACACCTAACCCGGCGTTGTACGCTGTTTCAATAGATGTGCCATTTGAAAACGCTCCGTAATCAGCAAATACGCCAAATAGATTTGGCTTTATTGGAAGTTGGAAATACATATTGACACTTCCTAACCAACTCGAGGTCACACCAAAATTGCTCGTTGTTTTAAAATTACCAAAGTTCTCCATACGTTGTTGGGACCAGAAACCGGAAACATCGTTTCGGGCGAAGTTGTATTCTTCGTAGAACAAATCTTGATTTCCGCGTCCACCACTCATGCTTAATGAATAGCGATCAGAAAGTGGTTGAAGAATGTCTAAAAACGCAAATTTGTAATACACATTGCTACCGAAGAACGCGCGTAATTCCAACTTGCGTTCCATCTTGTTTTTCATGTAACGCCAATCGTATTTAGCAGTTAAGGAAACGCGTCCCACTTGCATTTCTCCATTGACATATTCCGCTCTTAGTTTCACGGAAACTTGATGGTCAGGATTTGCATACTGAAAAGCATATTGCGCCATCGCACCTTTTTCCTTAAAGCCAAATTCTGAAGTTTTCAATCCATAAAGTCCTTTGATGAGCACATCCTGACTGATGTTGCTACGATTCTTACGGTTTCCAATCGTCGCAGACCAATACGGGTTAAAGGCCACGAAATTCTCTCCAGAATAACTGTTTCTCGAGAAGGATTTAACGGAAAGTCCAAGGCGTTCTATTTTCAATCCCTTTTTTGGAAGGATCGAGTAAGAAAACTCAGCCATTCCAACTGGTTTTTTGGAATAGAAGCCAAACATAGGGGTTATCACGTAGCTGAATTTCTGGAAAGGAAGTCCCAGGTTGTGAAACGTAGCTCCTAACATGAATCCATCGTAAACATTCCCTCCCATCATCGGTGTCCAACGAATGCTATTGTGATCCGCTTCATTGTCACTGAATAAGAACTCTTGTTTAATCGGCTCGATTTTATGAAAAAGTGAATTCGCTCTCCACGTGTTATTATTGCGGTTCAATTCCGGAATGTCCTTCGACTCATCGATGATGACTTTTTGAATTTCTTTGTACGGTGTTTTAACGGTTACGGATGTTTGTCCAGGCTCCAACCAATGTGTTTCCACCAATTGATCTTTCGCATAGACATTCACTTCAATTGGACCGTTTACTTGTCCAACGTTTTTCACGCGAACCACAGCTCCTTGTTTTCCAAGCACTACCTTTTTCAGTTTGAAATCGATGTGATTGGTCGTTTGAATTAAATCATCGAATAACCAAGAAAGGTCCTTCCCACAAGATGATTCCAACACTTTACGCATGTCCTCTGGCTGTGGGTGTTTAAATTTCCACGCTTCAAAGTACGCGGACATCGCCGCATTGAATTTTTCTTCACCTAAGTAATCTTTTAAGTAGAAAAAGATCAGTCCTGTCTTTTGGTACATGATTCCGCCGTAATTAATGCTCGTGAATTGATCGGAATGCGTTTCAATCGGTTGGTCTAATCCAAGGGATGCTACCGTTGAATAGGTGATGTCCCCAGAGTCGTGGTGATCTAAATCCTCCAAGTGAAAACGTCCGTTTAGAATCATATCGGAGAAACGCGTATTTGTTGGATACTTCGTTTGCATATAACGCATTTCGTTCAAGGTGTTCATTCCTTCATCCATCCAGCCGTGCACACGCTCGTTGGAACCTAGAATTCCATAGAACCAGTTGTGTCCGACTTCGTGAACGATCACCACTTCCAATTCCTCCTTGGAACTCGAATTCCCGATAACTGTAACGTTTGGATATTCCATTCCACCACCGGCGCTGATGGTTCCATCTACCGCGGTAACTTGATCGTACGGATAATCTCCATTCCAAAGAGAATAGTAATAGGTTCCATCATTGATGTATTCAATGGCATGTTTCCAGTATTTCGTGTTTTGAGGTGTAAAAAGGGCCCATGATGTCACTTTGCGTTTGGAATGAGGTAGTTCTACTTCTCCTTTCAATACGCCATAGCGCTTATCCGCAAACCATGCGAAATCATGAACTTGACTTTGAGTGAATCGAATGGTTTTCATTTCTTTGGAGGACTCCGGAAATTTCTCAGATCCAACAAGGTTTTCATTTTCATCAATTTTCAAACGTGTCGCTGCCACTTGATCATCCATAAACGCCACTTCGCTTTTCGTCTGCAAATCTCCAGTTGCTCCAACGATGTAATTCTTCGGTAAGGTGATGCTTACGTCATAGGAACCATATTCAGAATAGAATTCACCTTGGTTCAAATACGGAATGGCATTCCAACCGTTTTTGTCGTATACCGCAGGTTTAGGATACCACTGTGTAATTTGATAGGATTGTCCGATGTGACCCATGCGTGAAA
>JBEDCT010000187.1:0-3818 GCA_041176665.1 Bacteroidota bacterium
GAACTAGTGAAAGAAATTGAATTCTGTATCGAACAGTTGAAGCAATCATAATGAGCAAAGTATCACTTAAAATTACCATTGCAGGAAGAACTTACCCACTTAATGTGCCGGAAAGTGACGAAGAGAAGGTAACAAAAGCTGCTGCGGACATTAATAAAGCAGTCGAAATGCTGCGTAAAAACTATGCTGTAAATGATAATCAAGACTTGATCGCGATGTCTGCTTTGCAATTATTAGCAAAAGCTTCGAGCGATAATGCACCCGTTGCACAAGTGCCTGTAGACTATAGTGAAATTGAGGAGGCGTTGCAAAACCTTTCCACAAATTTAGACGGAATTCAATAATTTACGTTCGTTTCAACGACCAATATTCATACATAATTAAAAGAATATGTGGTCAGTAGGATTATTAATAGGATTAATTGGAGGCGCGGGAGCAACAGTAGTTGCACAACGTTTCTTCATTAAATCTAAAAGTCAAGAAATCATCAAAAATGCCGAAATCGAGGCAGAAAACATCCGTAAGGAGCGCGCACTTCAATCAAAAGAGAAATTTTTAAAACAGAAAGAGGAGCACGAAGAAGCTATTCGCGAGCGTGAAAAACGTATGCTGTCTAACGAAGATCGTTACCGAGCTAAGGAAAAAACACTAAATCAAAAACTAGAAGACCTCAACCGCAAGGAGAAAGAAACAGAGAAATCTAAATCAGATTATGAAACGAAAGCTACTGCTCTTGAGATTCGTCAACAGGAATTAGATAAAATTCAACAAAAACAAGTCGCAGAATTATCTAAAATCAGTAACCTGAGTCCAGAGGATGCGAAAAAAGATTTGATGACTGCACTTACTGACGAGGCACGAACAGCAGCCATGTCTACCATCAAAGAAATTACAGAAGAAGCGAAATTGAATGCCAATAAAGAAGCACGCAAAATCGTTATTCAATCGATTCAACGTGTTGCTACGGAGCAAGCCATCGAAAATGCTGTATCTGTTTTCAATATTGAATCAGATGAGGTAAAAGGTAGAATCATTGGACGCGAAGGTCGTAACATTCGTGCACTTGAAGCGGCAACAGGTGTGGAAATTATCGTGGATGATACTCCTGAAGCAATTATTCTTTCATGTTTCGATCCGATTAGACGTGAAATTGCACGCTTATCCTTACACCAGCTTGTTTCTGACGGACGTATTCACCCTGCGCGTATTGAAGAAGTTGTGGCGAAAACACGCAAACAATTGGATGAAGAAATTGCAGAAACTGGACGCCGAACGTGTATCGATTTAGGAATTCACGGACTACACCCAGAATTGATGCGAATGGTCGGAAGAATGAAATACCGTTCTTCTTATGGACAAAACTTGCTTCAACACTCGAGAGAAGTAGCGAACCTTTGTGCGATCATGGCAGCTGAACTTGGACTAAACGTTAAATTGGCGAAACGTGCAGGATTATTACATGACATCGGTAAAGTTCCAGATGAAGAACCAGAATTGCCTCACGCAATCTTAGGGATGAAAATCGCGGAGAAATTTGGTGAAAAAGGCGATGTATTGAATGCTATTGGTGCTCACCACGATGAAATCGAAATGACTACCTTAATTTCACCAATCGTTCAAGTATGTGATGCCATTTCCGGTGCGCGTCCTGGTGCTCGACGTGAAATCGTAGAAGCTTACATCAAACGAATTAAAGAACTAGAAAACTTGGCCTTATCTTATGAAGGCGTTTCTAGTGCTTATGCGATTCAAGCAGGAAGAGAACTTCGCGTTTTAGTAGAAGCGGAGAAAGTTTCTGATCAACGTTCTGAAGAACTTTCATTTAACATCTCTCAGCGCATTCAAACGGAAATGACCTATCCTGGACAAGTCAAGGTGACCGTCATTCGAGAAAAAAGATCTGTCAATTACGCTAAATAATCACAAGGGGAATTCGTTCCCCTTTTTTGTACACGATAAATTATGATTCCTGTAAATTCCTTAGTGATTTCTGGTCCGTGTAGCGCGGAAACCCGAGAACAAGTTTTGGAGACAGCACGTGGATTGTCTGAAGTTGGCATTGACTTCTATCGAGCTGGAATTTGGAAACCGAGAACGCGTCCCGGGGAATTCGAAGGGATTGGCGACGTAGGTATTTCCTGGATGTGTGAAGTACGCGAGACCTACGGGTTAAAAATAGCTACGGAAGTCGCAAAAGCTGAACACGTCGAATTGGCGCTCAAAAACAAATTCGATATGATTTGGATTGGTGCTCGTTCTACGGTGAATCCATTTACCGTTCAAGAAATTGCGGAATGCCTTCAGGGGACTAACATCAAAGTCATGGTGAAGAATCCCGTTAATCCTGACCTAAAGCTGTGGATCGGAGCCATCGAACGTATTTGGAAAGCCGGAATTGAAGATGTAAGCGCCATTCACCGTGGATTTTCTGTATATGAAAAAACACTGTATCGAAATGATCCGAATTGGCAAATCCCTATCGATTTAAAACAAGAACTACCGGGAATCCCCATGATTTGTGATCCCTCACACATCGGAGGCAGAGCTCATTTGCTACAACCTTTGGCTCAAAAAGCGATGGACCTCAATTATGACGGATTGATGATTGAATCGCACGTCAACCCTTCGCTGGCATGGACGGATGCCAAACAACAGATTACACCAGCTGAACTAAAGGATCTATTGCAATCGCTTACCATTCGAAATCGAGCAGAAATTGATGAGGATGCGATGCTCGCCTTTCGCGACCAGTTAACGCAGACCGATGAATCTTTGATACAGCTATTGAAAAATCGCATGCGCATTTCCGAACAAATCGGAAAGTTTAAGAAGGATAAAAACCACGTCATCCTTCAATCCAATAGGTGGGAAGAAGCACTTCGAACCAATGTCTTAAAAGCAAGTTCTGAAGGAATTTCAGAAGAATTTGTTACACAACTTTTCAAGTTGATTCACCAAGATTCGATTCGTATTCAATCTGATATTTTGTCTAAAAATGACCACGATTAAGCCATTTCAGGTCCAACATGTCATTCACTCAAACGCTTCTAAAAGTGATGCGCAACGCTGTTTGCTACTTGCCTCGCTTGCACATATTCCCACAAAAATACATGGCTTAGATCACTCCGAAGACATTTCGGCAATGTTGAACTGCATCCAAGAATTAGGCGCTAGGTACGACGTGGACTCGTCTACGGTTTACCCTACTTTTACTCTACAAAAAGAAAGCATCACTTTAAATGTCCAAGAAAGTGGATTCGCCCTGCGAACTTTAGCATTCGTTGGAATGGCTTTCACAAAAAATCTAACACTAAACGGTACAGGTAGCTTGCTTCAACGTGATCATTCACAAGTATGCCACATCCTTCAACAAATTGGATTTACTGTGGAATCAAATGGAAATAAATTACCAATCCATATTTCAGGAAGTGCAAAAGGAAAGAAATTAACGGTAAATGGTGAAGCAGGTTCACAAGCAATCAGTGGCTTATTTTTACTTGCTCCCTTTCTCCATGAGGATTCAGTGGTATCCATTGAAGCACTTAAAAGCAAACCATATCTGGAAATGACAATCAATCGCATGCGCGATTTTGGCTTAGTGGTTGACGAATTAACTGCAGATACCTTTCACATGAAAGGCGAACAAAAAATCAAAAGTACAGAAGTCCAAATCGAGGGAGATTGGAGTGGTGGCGCAAATCTATTAGTTGGCGCAGCTATTTCCGGCAAGATCGAATTACATGGATTAAATCCGCAGACCTTACAAGCAGACCGACAAATTCTTCAAGCGATCGGAGATTTCGGCGCAACCATTCGCT
>JBEDCT010000188.1:0-4687 GCA_041176665.1 Bacteroidota bacterium
ATATGTGATGGTTCGTATCGACAGTTGTACTTCAGCAACGCTCAAGGGCGAAGTTGTTTCCGTTTGTTAAACTAGTTTATCATGAACATTCAACAAGTTAAACAACGCTTTGGTATCATTGGGAATTCTCCTATGTTGAACCGAGCCTTGGAAGTAGCGATGCAAGTTGCACCAACGGATATTTCCGTACTTGTTACCGGAGAAAGCGGAACTGGAAAAGAAATTATCCCACAAGTCATCCACCAATTAAGTTCGCGTAAGCACGGCGAGTACATTGCGGTGAACTGCGGAGCGATTCCGGAGGGAACTATTGACTCAGAATTATTTGGACACGAAAAAGGGTCCTTTACCGGTGCGAGTGGAAGTCGTCAAGGATATTTCGAAGTTGCAGATGGCGGAACGATATTTTTGGATGAGGTAGCCGAATTACCTATGCAAACACAAGTCCGTTTGTTACGTGTCTTAGAAACAGGTGAATTTATTCGTGTTGGATCTTCAAAAGTCATTAAAACAAACGTACGTGTTGTAGCAGCGACGAACGAAAATATGCAGCAAGCGATCCATTCGGGGAAATTCCGTGAAGACTTGTTTTATCGCTTAAGCACGGTGCCAATTCAACTTCCAGCATTGAAAAATAGGCAAGAGGATGTGCATTTGTTGTTTCGAAAATTCGCAAATGACTTTGCTGAAAAATACCGAATGCCTGCCATTAAATTGTCGGAAGAAGCGGTTATTTTACTTCAAAATTATCCATGGCCAGGTAACATTCGCCAATTGAAAAATTTAGTAGAACAATTATCGGTCATTGAAACAGCTCGTGATATTGACGCAATGATGCTTGCATCATACCTTCAGCCAATAACCGAAAAGTCTAGTTTCCTAGTTAAAAACGATCAAACTAAAGAGTCGATTTCTGAACGAGAATTGATGTATAAGTTTCTTTTTGATATGAAAAAAGACTTGACCGAGTTGAAGAAATTAGTTTTAGAGGTGATCAATAATGGCCCGTCGGTCAATTTAAGTCAAGATCAATCAGCATTAGTTAATCGAATTTACCAAGATGTTTACGATGAGGCACCTGTTTCAACACGAATGCTCCCACCTGGAACGGCGAACGATGCTCATTCCACTTATCCAACAAGCCCAGAAACGTTTGAAATTCACGAAGAAATTGAAGAATCCTTATCTTTGGAAGATCGTGAAAAGGAATTGATTCAGAAAGCTTTGGAAAAACACAGAGGTAAACGCAAATATGCAGCTTTAGAATTAGGGATTTCTGAACGAACACTTTACCGCAAAATTAAAGAATACCAACTCGGGGAATAAATGAAATTTATCTTATTCATTTTCGTGGCAATTGGATTAAGTGCTTGTTGGCCAAGTAGCTTTTCGTTTAGAGATAAGGGAGGAATGCCGGAGGAATGGAAAACATTCACGCTGAAAACCTTGACCTTGGAAACAGCCACTTGTCCCTTGAATTTTGCCGCTGTTTTGTCTGAAAACATGAAAGATGGTGTTCAAAATAATACGCCACTCCTATTAAATACGAGCTACGGTAAAGGTGAAGTAAATATGGAGGGAAAGATTACCCAATATACCGTTCAACCTTTGGCTGTTCAAGGGAATGACAATGCTTCACAAAATAGACTAACCATGACCGTTGTGATGTCTATCAATATCACGAAACCGAAAGAGGAACAGTGGACGATGACAAGCACACGCTTTGCGGATTTTAGTTCGGGCACGAATCTTTCCCAAGTTGAAACAAAATTGTTTGAAGATATATCAGCACAAATGGTGCAGGATTTGATTAATAAATTATTAAGTAATTGGTGATGTTAAGCAGCGAATCCATTCACCACCAAATGCGCAACACTGCGAGTTGTTCGACTCTTCACCTGCATGAGCTGAAAGAACTGATGGATTTGTATCCGTATGCATCGAGTATCGTGACCTTGTATTTGAAGTCTTTGGCGAATGACCAAGATTTACGCTTGAGTTCACAATTAGAAAAATACGCCTATCAAATTCCTAATCGCAGCTTGCTCTATGATTTATTGGTGACTCAAACCAATAATGCTCGACATGAAGTAAAAAGCCAACCAGAGGTAATTCAAGAAACCGAAAAAGTAATACTCTCCGACGAGAAATCTGATGAGCCGATAACTGCTAACACTGTTACTCCATTGGAAACGATTCCAATCGTGGAAATGGAAACAACACTTATTTCAGACGAAGAAACAGAGGAATTAGAAACCCTGATTGAACCTGTAGCTAAATCCGAAGTGGTAATCACTCAGGAAACATTCATTGAAACGGAAGTATCGGAAGAAGGAGCCGAAGAAAGTTCCTTGAACATTCCACATCAGGTCGAAGAAACGAGGGAAATGGATGAGGTAGATACCTTGATTCAATCCGCGGTGATTTCTTCATCTTATTTGCAATTGGCTTATCCTGGAGCAGCAGAAGAAGTCGAAACAGAAGAAAAAAAATCAGTTGTTGAAGAAACAGAGAATCTAACTGAAGAAACGGAAAGAAATTTCGATGTTGAATCCGTAGCAACAACTCAGCCTAAGTCCTTTACGGATTGGTTGAAAATGGGTCAAATGATAGACGAAGGCAAGGAGGAACAAGTGGAAGAGGAGAAAAAACCTAGTTTCTATCACTTCGAAAAACCAAAGAAGGAATTCTATTCTCCAGCGAAAAAAGCAAAGGAAAGTGTCAGTGAAAATGCCATGCCCGTAAGTGAAACACTTGCCCAAATATTTGCCTTGCAAGGAAATATTAACAAGGCAATTCAAGTTTATGAGCAATTAAGTTTGTCTTTTCCGGAAAAAAAGAGTTTCTTTGCAACCCAAATTAGAAATTTAAAGAGAAAACTTAATTCTTAATCATGGATTTATTATTATCTATACTTATTATCGCAGCAAGTATCTTGTTGATTTTAGTTGTTTACGTTCAAAACCCAAAAGGTGGAGGCTTGAGTTCTGATTTCGGTTCGCCGTCTCAATTAGGTGGTGTTCAAAAAACAAACGAGTTGATTGATAAAATGACTTGGGGATTGGCAGCAACAATTGTTGTTGTAAGTTTAGTGATGACGATTCGTCAACCGAAAGCAGCAAAACCAGTTGCTCCTCAACAAACACAACAAGGACAAGGGCAAGGTCAAGCGCCTGCTCAAGGAAATAAATAAGTTTCGGTTTCGACCGCAGAAATGTCAGTATGTCACGCATGCTGACATTTTTTTTGTCCCAAAGCGAAAAATTGTCCACTTTCGAGTAGTGGCATAATATTGGTGAATTGAACATCCAAAATAAATAAACAATGTCAGTAAATTTTAAACCTTTGGCAGACAGAGTTCTAGTAGAACCTGCGCCAGCAGAACAAAAAACAGCGAGTGGAATCATTATTCCAGATACTGCAAAAGAAAAACCGTTGCGCGGAATTGTTGTAGCAGCTGGATCCGGAAAAAAAGAGGAACCAATGTCTGTAAAAGTTGGTGATTCAATTTTGTATGGTCAGTACGCTGGAACAGAAATCAAAATTGATGGAAAGAACTTTCTTATCATGAGAGAATCTGACATTTACGGTATATTTTAATCAAACATTCAAAGTAAACGAACATGGCAAAAGATATTTTTTTCGACGTTGAAGCACGTGAGAAATTAAAAAGAGGAGTGGATGCATTAGCAGACGCAGTGAAAGTAACCTTAGGTCCAAAAGGACGCAATGTCGTAATTGGTAAAAAATTCGGAGCTCCGCAAATTACCAAAGACGGTGTAACGGTTGCGAAAGAAATCGAATTGAAAGATCCGATTGAAAACATGGGTGCTCAAATGGTGAAAGAAGTGGCCTCGAAAACAGCAGATATCGCTGGTGATGGTACAACTACAGCAACTGTATTAGCACAAGCGATTGTGAGCGCTGGATTGAAAAACGTAGCTGCTGGAGCAAATCCAATGGACTTAAAACGTGGAATCGATAAAGCAGTGACAGAAGTCGTGAAAAACTTGAAGAAAATCTCTAAAGAAGTAGGATCTGATAATAGTAAAATCCAACAAATTGCGACGATTTCAGCAAACAACGATGAGACCATCGGTAAATTGATTGCTGAAGCCATGAAAGTGGTAGGAAACGATGGTGTTATTACGGTTGAAGAAGCGAAAGGAACAGAAACAGAAGTGAAAACGGTAGAAGGAATGCAATTCGATCGTGGATACTTATCTCCATACTTTGTGACAAACGCAGAGAAAATGGTGACGGAAATGGAGAATCCATTAATCCTCATCAGTGAGAAGAAAATTTCAAGCATGAAAGAATTGCTTCCAATTTTGGAGCCAGTTGTTCAAGCAGGAAAAGGATTGTTAATCATTGCAGAAGATGTGGATGGTGAAGCATTAGGAACACTAGTTGTGAACAGATTGCGTGGTTCATTGAAAGTGGCTGCTGTGAAGGCACCAGGATTCGGTGATCGTCGCAAGGCGATGTTGGAAGACATTGCCATCTTAACAGGTGGACAAGTGATTTCTGAAGAGCGTGGAATGACTTTGGAAAATGTCACTATGGACATGTTGGGAACTGCGGCGAAAATTGAAATCGACAAAGACAATACAACAATCATTAACGGAAAAGGAACCAAAGCGGACATTAAAGCGCGCGTTGGACAAATTCGTTCTCAGATTGAATC
>JBEDCT010000189.1:0-4896 GCA_041176665.1 Bacteroidota bacterium
CAATTGTAGAAACCCATTTAATGCCTTCGAATTTTTCAAATGCGTTAAGTTGGAGATGAGTATTTTCTTTAGGAGCGCGCAAACGAATTTCTTTGACGATAGCCTTAAAAAACATTTGTAATCTCATTTCATTTAGATTGAATTTCTTTCCATTAATTGTAATGTAGTGAGCTCGAATGTACTTTTTCCATTTAAAGAATTCCGTTGATTCTTCTGTATTCCAATCTTTTTCGAATTTGAAGGTGCACATGTCGAGGTGAAATTTCTGTGGGTGCATTTCATTTCTTTGCCCAATTATAGAATCGTATTTCGACTCAAGAACATAGACATAGTCGTTATCAATAATTATTTGGCTGTTCCATCTTTTAATAATATTGAACACCTCAGTGAAGAAATATGTGAGAGGAAAAATGAAGAATATCCAATTATACCAGGTTGAGCCACAATAAGAGTAGAAAACAAAAGTAAAAATGAAAAAGGCATTCAATAAATTTGTGACGTCTATATATGGAGATTGATTAAAAATAACTTCGCCATTTCTGCATGAAGGACGCGAAATAAAAGGGAAAAAAACCTTATTTAAAAAATAGATTCCTGATAAATATAGTAGAATGAGACTCATTTTCGTAATCTTAGCTGAAAACTATATATGTGAACAAAAGGTTAGAAAAATCACTGACATCGTTCAGCTAAAGCATCGAATCGATTACTTATTTCAGGATTTTGTGACATATTTACTTTTGTCCAGTCATCAACGCCAATTTCTGAACTTATTAATTCGTCGCAAGCGTCACCATTGGTTTGCATGTATGCTGAGTTCCCGGGTTCTGTCAGACATTTGCACAGTTCGACGGGCTCACTGGATTTGTTCACTGATGAAGATGATTTTTTTTGATTTTCGCCACCGCATGCGATGAAAATACTGATGCAAAAAATAAATGCGCCGATAGCAAATGAGTTTTTTTTCATGGTTTAAAAAAATTAGTTAAGTTGATTATCTCAAAGATATAATAAAATAATAATAAATTGCATCAATGGCAACTTTCTAAATCAAGCGAGATGAGGTTGGTGAAATTTCGTTTCATGATTTTGGATCTTTTTTTAATGAAGTTGAATAGTCTGAAAAATGGAAAGTTAAAGGAGAATTTATAGGCTCCCTGCAGTTTGTTTAGTTTGAAAGAATAAATTATGGGATTGAAAGACTAGGAAGAAAGCAGTTTAATAGAGAGGAATTATCTTAAACTGAGGTGAAAGTTGTTGTGAATTGTGCAATTTATTTTTTTCGAAAGTATTCCTCCAAAGTTTCTCCAACTTCATATCCTTCAATTAATAGGGGTAGTGAGTCTGGAGCTGCACCAAAGAATGGAATTTTTCCAGTTTCAATGGCGTGATCCAATTCGGGTTTGGATAAAAATTGATGAGCAACATCCAGATAGGTTCCTGTCATCATATGCCTAAATTCATGCTGAAAGATTACCGCTGCAAAACCTTCGAGCCTTCCGTTCTGCACATTTCCATGTATATCCTGACACTCAAATTCAATCCACTCAAATGTTGCTACGTTTCCTCTGTTTTTATTTTTGGCGCTTAGACATCCGTGCCAAAAATTTTTCTTGGTTGATGAAACTTGTGTGATTCGTGGGTTGATGAAGATCTGCTTGGGCACTTCTCCAAGAACCTTGTATCGTGGATTGTTGGGTTTGGCTTCAATGATGAAAACCTGTAGGCGTTTTCCAATTTGATTGGCAGCAATTCCAACTCCAGCCGTTCTATGCATTACGTTATACATGCTGTCGACAAGCAGCTGGAGTTGAGGTGAATTGAATTCGTCTTGTGTTATTTTTCTGGGAGCTAGATACAAGGTGTTTTTATCTCTTCCACTTTCACCTGAAGGAATTTGTTGTACCACATCCAAAGTTTCATTGGGTAGGTTTAATGTAAGCGTATGATCTACAGTTTGGCAACTCATGATGAACAAGATGGTAAATACAAATATTGAAATTCGCATGATGATATCAGTGAAAAGTTTTTTATAGGTGAAATGCAATTTGAAATTTTATTACTTCACCATTGTAAGTATTTCCTGCATTTCCACTTCACCAACTTCAGCTTTGATGGTTTCGATAACAGCGTTGTATGCAGCTTCGGGAGCTGCAGATTTGAATCCTGTTAGTACTTGTGCGTTTTCGCTGGGTCTTCTGGCAGGAGCGATGTATTTGAACCACAAAAGAAGTGTGTCAAAACTCATTTCTCCCATGATGGCAATTTGATGTTGCATCAATTCATCATCGGTAAAGTGTTTTTGCATCTCTGCTTCTAATACAACATCTTCTTCATCGATATGCTCCAAATAGTGTGATTGAAATTGACAGATATCTAGGTACAATTGATGTCCATGATCATTGGTCTGTTCTCCGTTCAGGGATAGAATTCGATCAAACAACTGTTGTTCTGAATTGTCAATCTCTATATGTTGTGCGTAATAACTTTCTGTGAAAGAAGGGTTCTTGGATTCAAGGGGAGCAAGGATGAATTTGTTTTCTGTTGCTGTGTGGTCTTTGAGTAGGTGGAAAATTTCTTTTGCAATAAACTGCAAATGTTCTACACTTGATTTTGAGGTATATTCTGTTTTACCTGCTATGAATGCCAATTTTCCGAGTGCGTTGCGCAATCCTTTGTGCGGGGGATCAAGCGATTTAAGTCTTTCCATTTTCTTGAATTGATTAATGTATTTTCTTTAGTTGTTGTTTTTAATGAAATGAATTAGCCCTTTGAAGTAAGCTTGTTGGTCATCGTACAAACACATGTGACTACCATTTTTACAGAGTAAAAATTCACCTTTTGGTATTTCCTTACTCATCCACTCGAGATGTTTCGGATCCATTGTATCGTAAGTAGCTCCAATGACAAGTGTTGGAACTTTTATCTTTTTTAATTCACCCGTGATGTCCCAGTTTTTCAATTTTCCTGAAACACCGAATTCACTTGGGCCTTGCATGATGGTATAGAGTTCACTGTTGAGTTTTCCAAACATGCGTTGCACGGGTTCGGGCCAGACAGGTAAACGTATAACATGCTTTGCATAGAAATGTGTCAGCAGTAACTCCATGTACTTGGGATTCTGGAAATCTCCTTTTTCTTCTAACATTTTAATGGTATCCAAAACAGGTGCTGGCATTTGTTTGGACAAGACTTCCGAAGCATATTTTCCGTATGCAGGACAGCTTGCCATCATGTTGGAAATAATGAGTCCTTTAATATTATGCTGATACTTTAAAGCATATTGCATGGCCAATAATCCGCCCCAGGATTGTCCGTACAAGAAAAAATTTGTGCTATCTAAGTTTAGCCCTTTTCGCACTTGTTCTACTTCTTCAACGTAGCGGTTTAGATTGTATAGAGAAGTGTCATGTGGATTATCCGAATTGCCACTAGCAAGTTGGTCGTAGTAAATAAATTCTATTCCTTCTTTTGGCAAAAAACTCTCAAAGCACTCATAAGCTTCATGTGTTGCACCAGGACCACCGTGCAAAATCAAAACTTTCATTTTTGCATTGTTGCCTATTCTCTTGGTCCAGATATTGAACTTTCCTTTTGGTGTTTCAATTGGGATAATTTGAATACCACCTGTCTGAACGGCATTATCTGATTGATTGAAGTAATCAGATTTGTTCTCGTTGTCCAAGTTTGAATTATTGGATCTGCAGGAATAAATCAATAGTGTTATAATGCAAATTGTAAACGTTGCAAATATTCTATTTTTCATGGTGCATAGTTAAGAATAAATAGCGAAATATTGGGTTGGAAAGGAGACGTTATTAAGTGAATGTTGATATTTCTTGTGATGTTAATATTGTATTTACTGATGTGCCGATATTGTTCAGTTGTATACTTTTGCAAAAAAATAAAATATGGAATCATTCAAAAGCAAGCTTAAATTTCTATTTCTTTTTGTAATTCTTATTGTTGGATGTAAAAGAGATGATGAAGAAACTGTAAAACCAGAAATCATTAAAGTAGCGGCATTGTTGTCGAAAACAGGAGAGTGGTCAAGTTTGGGAATTACTTCTGAAGCTGCATTGCAGTTAGGAATAGAAAAGATGAATAAGGACTTTGAAGCAAGAGATTTGCCTTATCGTTTTAAGCTAAGTGTATTTGACACCCAATTGATTCCTTCTATCGCATTGGAGAAAATGGAGTATTTAGCGGCACATGATTTTCGTGTTGTAATAGGTCCCCAATCCAGTTCGGAAATGGCAGTGGTAAAGGAAATCGCTGATAGCTTGGGAATTCTTGTTGTTAGTCAGGGAAGTACAGCCAGCTCTTTGGCTTTGGCCAATGATGCATTGTTTCGCTATGTTCCAGGAGATCAGATTGAAGCTGCAGCGATGGCCAACACTATGTTATCTGCAGGAAAGCAGGCTATCGTAACACTTGCTCGGAATGATGTAGGTAATCTTGGACTTCAAGATGCATTGACAAGTAACTTCACAAACTTGGGCGGTTCTGTTGTTTCTGCGGGAACTTATGATGCAATGGAGACTGATTTTACGACTGTTTTAAATGAAGTAAGAAATCAGGTCACTCTGTTATCAGCTACTTATAACAACGCTCAGATTGGGGTTTATTTGGCCTCATTTGATGAAGCGGTTGCCTTGTTCAATCAAGCTTCAGGAGATCCTGTACTGACAGGAGTAAATTGGTATGGAGGTGATGGATTCATTAAGAATCAAGCTTTGTTGGTTGATGCATCTGCTGCGCAATTTGCCATGCAGACCAATTTCTTCAGTCCTGAATTTGGATTGCCATCTTCCTCTCAAAGTGTTTGGAGTCCTTTATTATCGAGCATCTTTAATCGTTGTGGGCAAGAGGCAGATGCTTTTGCTTTGAGTGCTT
>JBEDCT010000190.1:0-5807 GCA_041176665.1 Bacteroidota bacterium
CAATCAATCCAAGGTCATATTTGTCAATCGACGAATTATCCTTTAATTCAATTGAATTCGAACGAAGGAGGTATTTACCTGTTGGAACATTTCGTGTTAAATCACATGCTGTTAAAACAAACAGAAGGATAATCGCAATATTTAGTAAATTCGCTCGATGTTTCATGTCCAAGTACAAAAATAACAATAATCAAGTTGGAAAAAATTTCACTTCAAAAGATAAAATGGATTAAAAGTCTTCACCTGAAGAAAAATCGGGATAAAGAAAAATTAATTGTTGTAGAAGGTTTGAAATTGGTCAGTGAACTATGCCTTCAATTCCCAAACTTGGTTCATTCCATTTATTCAACAGTCGATGTCGACAATTCGCTACGCACTCCATTCGAGTGTTATACCTGTACCGAAAATGAAATGGAACGAATTTCACAATTCAACAGTGCATCTGCGATGATTGGACTCTTTCATGAACCAGCGCAAAAAACGTTCAATCCCAACGACCGAGTTCTTGTCCTTGAAAGCATTCAGGATCCGGGCAACCTTGGGACCATCATTCGAACAGCAGATTGGTTTGGAATAACACAAATACTTTGCTCCGAGGACACCGTAAATTGCTTCAACTCCAAAGTCATTCAATCATCGATGGGAAGTGCCTTTCGCATACCTGTTTTTTATGAAAACCTAATCGAATTTCTGCCAAAATTGAATTCCAGCATACATGGAGCACTATTGAATGGTGAAAAAATGAGTGATGTGGATCCAAATGAAATAAAAATTCTCGTCATGGGGAATGAAGGAAAAGGAATTTCTTCAGCACTCCAAAAACATATCAATCAAGCAGTTACGATACCTGGCTATGGACAAGCTGAATCCTTAAACGTCTCGATTGCCACTGGAATTTTCCTCTATCATTGGTCGCAATCCAAATGATAATGTCTTAATTCAAAGAAAAGGCTGTATTTTTGCAAATCCCAACTGCGAAAATGATTGATTTCGATTTATACGAAGCAAAGAAGCTTTACCCTTTTCAAGAACAAACCGTAAACCACGTTTTAGAAGAACTACGTAAAAACGGCAACAATTTTAATTTACTGTATCAACTTCCAACTGGAGGAGGTAAAACAGTGATTTTCTCTGAAATTGCACGCAGATTTATTGAACAATGGGGTAAAAAAGTACTGATTTTAACGCACAGAATTGAGTTATCCGTTCAAACTTCTAAACAGCTTTCCGCCATCAAGGTGGCGAATAAAGTCATTAATTCGGAAGTGAAGCATTTAGATGACCAAGACGATTATCAGTGCTTCATCGCGATGGTGGAAACATTGAATAATCGTTTAAATGAAAACGACAACTTCATTGCAGATGTCGGATTGGTGATTGTCGATGAGGCGCACTACAACAGTTTCAGAAAAATCTTTCAATTTTATGAAGAGGCAAACATCTTAGGTGTAACTGCCACTCCATTAAGTTCGAATAGAAATTTACCGTTAAAAGACAATTACAATAAACTTTTGGTGGGGGAATCTATATCGAATCTCATCGAAGGAGGATATTTATCCAATGCTGAAACCTATCAATACGATGTCAACCTGCACGGACTGAAAATTGGGACAAATGGCGACTTTACCGTGAGTAGTTCCGATTTACTTTACAGCAACTTTTTCATGCAGGAAAAATTGATTTTCGCCTATGAAGAAGTCAGTTTAAATAAAAAAACGCTGATCTTCAACGCCGGAATCGAGACTTCTCGCCGTGTAGAAGATTCCTTCAAGAAACTTAAATACAATATCCGTCACTTAGATTCAACGTTTAGTGACAAGGACCGAAAGGACGTTATCCATTGGTTTAAAGTCACGCCAGGTGCTATTTTAACATCCGTAGGAATCTTGACAACCGGTTTTGACGAACCAACTGTGGAATCCATTATCATCAACCGCGCAACGCGCTCTTTGACGCTTTACCATCAAATGATTGGACGAGGTTCAAGGAAACTACCGAATAAAAGCGAATTTCAAATCATCGATTTGGGAAACAACGTTCGTCGATTCGGTTATTGGCAAGATTACATTAATTGGCAAGATGCCTTCAAATTCCCAGATCGATTTTTAGAATCCCGCATCTCCGAATTAGAGGACATGGAATTCGAGGTCGAATTTGAGTTTCCAAAAGGATTTGACAAATACATGCCTTCTGCAATTTTAGAGGAATTCAACATCAAGGATTGCTATTACGAATGTCTAGATCGTGGTGAAAAAGGTAAAGTGGCGATTGATTTGTCTATTGAAAACCATTTTAAAGCCATTGAATCTACCGCACAAAATCTTGATCATGCACTTGATTTAATGAGAGTTATACAAGATCACATCGAGCATAGATTAAAGCATTACACAAAGTGTATTTCCAAAAGCACAGATAATTATTTCAAGTATCTTTTAGAAACCTACAACCGACAATTAGCACAAAAAATAAGATTGAATATCGAAGATTGATGCTTTTTCTGTAATTTTAAAAACACATGAAGAAAATCATTCTAATTTGTTTTTGTCTTTTACAAAGTGTGTCCTTTTCTCAAGGAACGAAATTAAAGACATACCTCGATACCAAGCAATTTTATGCTCCCAATGTTGGAAATTACTTAGAAATTTACATGCAATTCGTTTCCTATTCTGTCGTATATAAAAACGAAGGAAGTGGACTAAAAGCAAAAGTTCTTATTTCGATTGAAATTTCGGATAGCTCCAAAACCGTCTTTAATGATCGCTATGTATTGGAGTCCCCTGAGGCAATCGACAGTATTCAAGATGATTTCTATGAAATTCTTAGAGTGCAATTGAATCCGGGCAAGTATTCCATGAAAATTAATTTGTTGGATGTCAACAAAGAAGACTCAGAAATAACCGGCGTCCTCCCTATTTCCATAGAAGATTTTTCTGCGTACACTAAAATCTCTGATGTCCTAGTTGCTGAATATGCCTATCCAAGTTCCCAACAAACAAATTTTGACAAATCCGGTTACCACATAATCCCCATGCTCTCCAGTTTTTACGGCACGGATTCCAAAACGCTACCGGTATACTTAGAGTTATATGGGACCGAGAATATTAGCGATACTACCTTTCAATTGTCGCATCGCATCATCAACATGAAGGATGCGAGTGAAATGCCTGGGTATACACGCACTAGCACCTTGCATAAATCGTCTGTTGTTCCAGTTTTTGAGACCATTAATATAGAAGAGTTAAATACAGGAAACTATCAAATTGAATACCGTTTGACGAGCAATTCAAATGAAATACTTTCCATACAAACATATGACTTCGAGCGCAGCAACGAAAATAATTACCTATTCACGATGGAGAATATGTTGTTGGATCCTGCTTTTCAATCATCCATCCCAACAGATTCCGTCCTTTACTTTTTAGAAAGTTTAATTCCCATTTCAAAACCAGCGGAGATCAGGAACATCATTGAGACACTCAAATCAAAAAACAACAACGAAGCACGTAAACACCTTCAAGGATATTGGGCAGTGTCTACACCCACGAATCCCTACGAATCCTGGTTGAAATATAAAGCGCAAGTGCTATTTGTAGAGAAAATTTACGGCAACAACTTTCAAGAAGGTTTTGAAACAGACCGTGGACGTGTTTACTTAAAGTACGGCGCACCTAATCAAGTGAATGCAAGAGAATCATCGCCATCAGAATACCCATACGAGATTTGGACATACAATAAAATCGGGGTTTATAGCAATAAGCGATTTGTATTTTACAATCCTGATTTGGTCAATAATGCGTATCGCCTACTTCATTCCGATATGATTGGAGAATTAAAGAATCCGGCTTGGCCTCAAATTTTAGCAAAACGTAATACACATAACGGAACTGTTGACAATCCAAATCAAAACAATATGGACCACTGGGGAGGAGAAAGCAACGATTTGTTCCGTCAATACTAAGGTATGGAAACAAAGCTAGCAATTGTCATCCTCAATTTCAATGGTAAAAAACACCTAGAAAACTTCCTTCCAAGTGTTTGCACCTACTCCACAAATCACCAAATCATCGTCGCAGATAATGGAAGCACCGATGATTCCATTCATTATCTTTCCACTCATTTTTCCAAAGTTCAATTGATTGAATTGAAACATAATTTTGGCTTTGCTGGAGGATACAATGTTGCCCTTGAACAAATTAAAGGTCAATTTGACTATTACCTTCTGCTTAACTCAGATGTCGAGGTTACCGAAAATTGGATTGAGCCATTACATAACTTTTTGGAAGAAAATCCTTCGGTAGCTGCTTGTCAACCCAAAATTAAATCTTGGAACAATAAAAATCAATTTGAACACGCTGGAGCTGCGGGTGGATTCATTGACCGTAACTACTTCCCTTTTTGCCGCGGAAGAATCTTTGATCGCTTAGAAACGGATGATGCGCAATTTGATTTTAACCTTGCTGTAACTTGGACATCTGGTGCGGCCATGCTCATTCGTGCAGAGTTGTTTCACAAAGTTCGTGGATTCGATTCAGATTTTTTTGCGCACATGGAAGAAATCGACCTATGCTTGCGTTTAGGAAACAAAGGATATCAATTTTACTGCATCCCAGAAAGTACCGTTTATCACTTAGGTGGCGGAACCTTGGACTATCAATCTCCCAAAAAAGTCTATTTGAATTTCAGGAATAGTTTATTCATGATTATGAAAAATCATGCAGGCCCTCTCCTACCGATGTTATTCTACCGCATGTGTTTGGATGGAATTGCGGGAATCAAATTTTTGGTTTCTGGACAACTTAAAAATACGTGGATGGTCTTTCTCTCGCACATGAATCTATACGCACAGTTTGGGCGCTTTTACAAAAAAAGACGTCAACTACGTGTGAAAAAAAGAAGTTTCATCCGCTATAATGGTCAAATTATTTGGGATTATTACTTCCTTAAAAACACCGTTTTTACCGCATTAAACAAACGAAAATTCAACTAATGAAAACGAGTTTATTCACCGCTTTAACCTTCATTTCTACGATTGCATTTGGACAAGTTAAGGAATTACAATCCAACAGCGACAAAGCGAGAGGAATGATTGGGAAACCCGACGAAACCTTTAATCCTTACGTTTATGTGATGCCTACGATTGGAACGGGCGGACATGGGCATACTTTTCCCGGAGTTATCACTCCATTTGGCATGATGCAATTGAGTCCGGATACGCGTTATGACGGCTGGGATGGTTGCGGAGGTTATCATTACTCAGATTCAATTATTTACGGATTCAGTCACACGCATTTAAGTGGAACAGGTGTCCCTGATTATGCCGATTTGTTGATTGTACCTCAATCTGGAAAAAAAGCCAAATTAGTGGGTAAATACAGTGATCCAAAAAATGGTTACGGCTCACGTTTTTCTCACAACGAGGAGAAAGCGCGTGCTGGATACTATGAAGTGTACTTGAAGGATGAAGACATCAAAGTTCGATTAACGACTAGCGATCGATCCGGTATTCACGAATATACCTTTCAAAATAAAAAAGGCAAGAAATTCATTTTATTAGACCTTGATTACCGTGACAAAGTCCTAGATGCAGGATTTGAAATCTTAAACGACTCCACCATTTCAGGGAAACGCGTTTCTGAAGCATGGGCGAACGAACAACATTTTTATTTTCACTTGGAAACGTCCGTGCCGTTTAGCTCAGCCAAACCGGTGAAGATTGCTGGGACACATAAACTCTTATTGGAATTTCCTAAAAACACGAATATTCTTTATGTCAAAGTAGGTATGTCTCACGTTGACCAAAAAGGAGC
>JBEDCT010000191.1:0-6420 GCA_041176665.1 Bacteroidota bacterium
ATACGAACCATCACATATTGTGCTTTCTCGTAAGATTCTTTTGGAAAAACGACCATCGAATTTCTTCCAGTTCTACCACACAAATGTTCTTCAGAACGCTTGGATGTTCCCTCAATTAACACTTTCTGAATGGTTCCAATTTGTTTTTGATTGCTTTTCAGTGAGTGAGCCAATTGCTTTTCAATGATTTCGTTCAGACGTCGTCCTTTCACTTCTTCCGGGATATCATCTTCGAATCTTCTTTCGGCCAATGTTTTAGGTCGTTCTGAATACTTAAACATATAAGCAAAATCGTATTCAACGAAATCCATTAATGAAAGTGTTTCTTGGTGTTCTTCTTCCGTTTCACCGCAGAATCCGGTAATGACATCGGTAGAAATCGCACAGTCAGGAACAATGCGGTGAATGGCATTGATGCGTTCCATGTACCATTCTCTTGAATAACCGCGGTTCATGCGGTAAAGTACATCTGTATTTCCGGACTGAACTGGTAAATGAATGTATGGACAAATGTTTTCGTATTTCGCCATAATTTCGAGCACATCATCCGTCATATCTTTTGGATGGGAAGTACTAAAGCGAACACGTAATTCGGGAGAAACCAAGGCCACCATCTCCATCAATTGAGCAAAGTTGGTTGTTGGTTCATCTGCGTTCTTCACTTCTCCTTTGGAACTTAAATTCCAACGATACGAATCCACGTTTTGTCCAAGTAAGGTTACTTCGCGGTATCCGCGGTCAAAGAGATCTTTACATTCATCTATGATTGTGTGCGGATCACGAGAACGTTCTCTTCCACGTGTGAATGGTACCACACAGAATGAACACATGTTGTCGCAACCACGCATGATGGTGACAAATGCAGCAATTCCACCTTGATCCAAACGAACCGGTGAAATATCTGCATATGTTTCATCACGTGAAAGCAATACATTCACTGCTTTTTGTCCCGTTCCAACTTCTTCAATTAAGTTTGGTAAATCGCGATAGGCATCAGGACCAGCTACAAGGTCCACCAGTTTTTCTTCTTCTAGCAAATTCTTTTTAAGTCGTTCAGCCATGCAACCAAGCACACCTACCACCAAATCCGGATTGTTTTCTTTCTTAATTTTAAATTCAGTCAAACGGTTGCGCACGCGCTGTTCCGCATTTTCACGGATGGAACAGGTATTCAAAAGAATAACATCTGCTTCATCCATATTGCGCGTTGTTTCAAAACCATCTTGTGCTAAAATGGAAGCAACAACCTCACTGTCAGAAAAATTCATCTGACAACCATAACTTTCTAAGTATAGTTTTTTCTTTCCTTCTCCTCCTTGATTTTGTAATTCGATGGCAGTTCCCTGCAGAGATTCATCAATCACTTTATTTTCAAATTCCATTGCTTACGTTTATTTCTAGGGACACAAATTTACGACAAATAAAACCGCATGACAAATTGACAGACCAAATTCATCGAATAAGTTTTTTTTCTACGGAAATTTTTCTTAACCAAAGGTTAAAGGAAATGAGTAGAAAAATTTTGCAGTGAACAACTTGCTATTTGCCGTGTTTTCCATATACATTTGTCCCAAAATTCTTCTTATGTCAAAAAATCTCGTCATCGTTGAGTCCCCTGCAAAGGCAAAAACCATCGAATCCTATCTTGGAAAAGACTTCATTGTAAAGTCTAGCTTCGGACATGTTCGAGATTTGACTAAAAAAGGATTAGCCATCGAAATTGACAATCATTTCAATCCCTTGTATGAGGTCAGTGCAGATAAGAAACAAGTTGTTGCTGAATTGAAAAAATTAGCAAAAGCGGCAGAGGTTGTATGGCTAGCGACCGATGAGGACCGCGAGGGAGAAGCGATTTCTTGGCATTTATTTGAGACACTAGATTTAGCAAAAAAGGATACACACCGAATTACGTTCAACGAGATCACCAAAACGGCTGTTCTCAAGGCCATTGAAAATCCACGCAAGATCAACAAAGAACTTGTCGATGCACAACAAGCTAGACGTGTTTTAGACCGTATTGTTGGATTTGAACTTTCTCCTGTTCTTTGGAAAAAAGTTCGTCCAAGTTTGTCTGCCGGACGTGTGCAATCCGTTGCGGTTCGATTAATTGTTGACCGCGAACGCGAAATACAAGCATTTAACATTAATCCGTTCTTTCGTGTAAACGGAGCGTTTGGTGCAAACAACGGTGTGTTAAAAGCGGAATTAAACCGCCAGTTGAACGGAGAAAAAGAAGCACAAGAATTCTTAGAACTGTGCAAAAACACTTCTTTTATTGTGGATGATGTGCAACAAAAACCGAGTACAAAATCTCCATCAGCACCTTTTACTACCTCGACTTTACAGCAAGAAGCCAGTTTAAAACTAGGATTCTCAGTAACGAAAACGATGAGTGTCGCACAACGTTTGTATGAATCTGGACACATTACATACATGAGAACTGATTCCGTGAATCTCTCGGAAACAGCTGTCAACGGAGCGAAAGCAGCAATTGAAGAATTTTACGGAAACGATTATTCGAAACCGACAAAATACACCACTAAAAGTTCTGGTGCACAAGAAGCGCATGAGGCCATTCGTCCAACAGATTTTGGGAAAACAAGTATTGATTCCGAACGTGACGAAACAAGGCTATACGAATTGATTTGGAAAAGATCCATTGCCAGTCAAATGGCACATGCAAAATTAGAGCGCACAACCGTAAAAATTGGTGGATTACCCACAACAGATTATTTCACAGCGAAAGGTGAAGTGATTGTTTTCGACGGATTCTTAAAAGTTTACATGGAATCAAGTTTAGATGAAGAACAGGATGAGGAAGCGGAAGGATTGTTGCCAAAAGTAGTGGTAAATGAGCCATTGGATTTGTCCATTTGTACAGCTGTTGAACGATTTACTCGTCCACCTTCTCGTTACGTAGAAGCATCATTGGTAAAGAAACTCGAGGAACTCGGAATTGGCCGTCCATCAACCTACGCACCAACCATTTCTACTATTCAGAAGCGTACTTACGTGGAAAAACAAGAACGCGAAGGAGAAATTAGAAATTATTGTTTGCTTACGTTAACGAAAGGAGAAATTTCCAAAGAACAGAAGTCTGAAACTACCGGTAAAGATCGCAACAAACTCTTCCCAACTGACATTGGAATTGTCGTAACTGATTACCTCAAAGAACATTTTGAGCAAATCATGGATTACCAATTCACGGCGAAAGTAGAAGCGGAATTCGATGAGATTGCACAGGGTCGCTTAGAGTGGACCAACATGATGGAAACTTTTTACAAACCATTCCACGCAGTAGTTGAAAACACACTCGAACATAGCGAAAGAGCTACGGGAGAACGTGAATTAGGTGTTCATCCTGAAAGCGGTAGAAGAATCATTGTAAGAATTGGCAAGTTTGGACCAATGGTTCAAGTTGGTGATGAAAAAGTGGATGGAGAAAAAGCCTTATTTGCATCCCTACAACCAAATCAATCCATAGGGAATATCTCTTTGGAAGATGCCTTAAAATTGTTTCAATTGCCAAGGGTTGTTGGACAATACGAAGAACAAGACATGAAGGTAAATAACGGTCGTTTTGGTCCATATGTTCAAGTTGGAAAGATTTTCGCTTCCATACCGAAAGGTGAAGATCCAATGTCCATTACCTACGAAAGGTCGCTTGAAATTTACCTTGAAAAGTTGCAAGTGGAAGCAAACCGCTTGATTAAAAGCTTTGATGAACGTCCAGATATTCAATTGCTGAATGGTCGATATGGTCCTTACATGAAAATCGGAAAAGACAATTTCAAACTACCAAAAGGAACCGAAGCAGAAAAGTTAAGTTTGGAGGAATGCATCGAGATTTCAAAAAGTGATGCCGCAAAACCTGCGAAAAAACGCACGTTTAAAAAAAAATAAGTATTATTGATACCGTAAACCTTTAGTTTTGTCCAAATGAATGGAAGTGTCAATAAAGTTATTTTAATTGGAAACTTGGGTAAAGACCCGGAAGTTCGTCGTCTCGAAAATGGATCCGTTGTAGCGACCTTTCCACTTGCGACTTCGGAAATCTACAACGATAAACAAACAGGAGACCGTAAGGAAATAACAGACTGGCACGACATTGTTTTATGGCGAGGACTTGCTGAAATTGCTGAAAAGTATATCCGTAAAGGGTCAAAAGTCTACATCGAAGGGAAATTAAAAAAACGTTCCTGGCAAGACAAAGAAGGAAATACCCGCTACGCAACGGAAGTTATTGGAGATGATTTAACGATTTTGTCTCGCAACGATCAGTCCGAACGAAACAACGCTCCATATTCCCAAGAAGGAAAGCCCGCTAATCCTTCACCAATGAGCGGTTTAGATAATAATATTGAAGATTCTTTACCTTTTTAACCATGAGCCTAATCGAGCCTCCCAGTTTTATCAGTTTAGCAAAAGCCCTACCAAGCGGTTTTGACTCTACTACCGTCATTTACATCATTTGTATCGCACTTTTACTCTTCGTTTCCGCGTTGATGTCAGGTTCCGAGAGTGCTTTTTTTTCACTGCGTCCATCGGATAAGGAAGATCTAAAAAAAGAAAATACATCACGTTCTAAACTCATTTTAAATCTTCTCGGAAAGCCAAAAGAACTGCTTGCAACGATTCTGATTACGAACAACTTCGTGAATGTTGGAATTGTCATTCTTTCCACTTTTATTTTGAACGATGTCTACCCACCAATACCTGGTGGAGAGTGGAAACGTTTTTTGCTAGAGGTTGTAGGAATCACTTTTTTAATCTTATTACTCGGTGAAGTTGTACCAAAGATTTTTGCAGCCCGTAATACGATGAGCGTTGTTCGATGGATGTCCTACCCATTGTATTTTATTGGCTCCATCCCTCCTGTTTCTTGGTTAAAATCGGCCCTAGTTTTTGGTACCAGTTTCATTCAAAAACGCACTAAATCTTCAGTTAAAGTTAACCAAGATGAACTTGAGCAAGCACTCGCATTAACACGGGAAGATTCTAGTTCGGAAGAGGATCACAAGATTCTCGAAGGAATTGTGAAATTCGGTAAAACGGATGCAAGTCAAATCATGTCACCAAGAATAGAAGTTGAAGCCATTGACTCGGAATCAAGTTTCGAAGAGGTGATGCAAACGGTTCTTGAAGCAGGGTATTCACGTATGCCAATTTTCGATGAATCTCCGGACAACATCGTAGGTATTCTCTATATCAAAGACTTATTGCCTCATTTAAACGCAGGTGCAGATTTCGACTGGAAAACAGTACTTAGAAAGCCTTTCTTCATTCCAGAAAACAAAAAAATAAACGATTTACTTCAAGAATTTAGAAGCATGCGTATGCACATGGCTATCGTTGTCGATGAATATGGCGGAGCAAGTGGAATCGTGACATTGGAGGATATTTTAGAAGAAATCGTTGGAGATATTACAGACGAATTTGATGACAATGAGATTGCCTACACAAAATTGGATGAGCAAACGTTTATTTTTGAAGGTAGAACGTCACTCAACGACTTCTATAAGGTCATTGGAGAAGAATACCAAGACGCGTTTGAAGAGGTGAAAGGAGAAGCAGAAACGATAGGTGGACTTGTACTTGAACAAGCGGGTAGAATCCTGAAAAACAACGAGTTTATCTTCATCGATAACGTAAAATTCATTGTAGAGTCCTCCGATAAAAAAAGAATGAAAACAATCAAAATCATACTTCCATGACCCCACGATTGATTTTACAGGTATTCCTTTTTATCCTCGTTTTAGCTTCCTGTTCGGATGAAAATCCAGTTCCTAAACCATCGACGTATTTACGCATGAATTTACCGGAACATAGCTACCGAAACTTCAAAAGTGATTGTCCATACTCGATGAAATTGTCGAACCTGTATTTTCCATCTTCGGCAGAACAACCACAATCTAATTACTGTTTGCAAGAAATCGACTTAGGTCCACTGAACGGAAAACTATTCCTTTACTATTTACAGTTGCCTAGCAAGGACTCCCTAGCTGAAATCATCAATTTCGCCAACGACAAAGTAGATGAACACAAAATCAAAGCTGACAAAATTAACTTTGAGCAAATCGTTCAACCAAAAAAACGAGTGTATGGAACATTTTTCGAGTTAAGAGGAAATGTTGCTACGAATTTTCAATTTTACCTTACAGATTCCAGTACGAATTTTGTCCGTGGAGAAGTATTGCTCAATTGCCGTCCGAACTACGATTCGCTTCGTCCTACGCTCGATTATTTAAAGAAAGACTTGTTGGAATTAGTTCGTCATTTCGAATGGAAAAAGTAGTTCTAAACCGAACGCTTATCTCCTTAGGCTCCAATTTAGGAGACAAATCAGCATACATAAATCAAGCGATTGCTGCCATTCAAGACTTGATCGGAAAAGTTGAACATATTTCCACCTTTTACGAG
>JBEDCT010000192.1:0-2865 GCA_041176665.1 Bacteroidota bacterium
CTTTCACCGCAACCAATGCACGGTCTTCACCTGCTGCAACAGCACTACCCATAATGGCCTGACCACTATTACGCAATACCGTGTTCACATCGTTGAAATCCACGTTGATTGTTCCTGTTACGGAAATTACTTCTGCAATACCTTTCGCTGCTACTGTCAATACATTATCTGCATGAGAGAAAGCACTAGAAAGCGACATGTTTTTACCAAATTCACGTAAACGCTCGTTGTTGATGATCAACAAAGTATCTACGTTTTGACGCATTTTATCTAATCCTTCTTCCGCTTGTTGGCGACGTTTTCTACCTTCAAAATTAAAAGGTACCGTTACGATTCCAACCGTCAAAATTCCAAGGTCCTTCGCTACTTGTGCAATCACTGGTGCAGCACCTGTACCTGTTCCACCGCCCATTCCTGCGGTAACAAACACCATTTTCGTGTTTTTGGAAAGGATTTCGCGAATTTCTTCGATGTTTTCAATCGCTGCATTCATTCCCATCTCAGGGATCATTCCAGCTCCTCGACCTTCAGTTAAGGTTGGACCCAACTGAATTTTATGTGGGACTGGAGAAATATCCAAGGCCTGACGATCCGTATTACATACAATAAAATCTACTCCAACAATTCCTTGCAAGAACATGTGATTTACCGCATTCGAACCACCACCTCCGACACCAATTACTTTGATGATTGAGTTTGCGTTACTTTCTGCTGCCGCTCCCATTTTAGGTAAGTCAAATTCCATATCCATTATTTTTTTCTATTAATCTTTATCATCAAAAAATTCACCAACTGACTGTTTAAGTTTTTCTAAAAACCCACGGTCTCTTCTTGGATTTGAGTGTGTAATTGCCGTATGACTCGTCGCTGAAACCTCTTCTTTTTTCGGGATGAAATCCAAACCTGATTTCTCTGCCGCTTCAAATCCTTTCAACACAAGTCCAATTCCTGTTGAGAACATTGGACTAGCCAATTTATCTAAGTCGTTGGTATTCGCTAAGTGTTCTGTTGGATAACCAATTCGTGTATCCATTCCAGTCATGTATTCGAAAAGTTGAGTCAGGTGCTTTAATTGAGCCCCTCCACCGGTTACGACAATCCCACCAATGATTTTTTTCGAATATCCTGAGTTAATGATTTCATAATTCACCAACTCGATAATTTCTTCCATGCGAGCTTGAATGATGCTTGCTAGGTTTTTCAAGGTGATTTCTTTGGGTTCACGTCCACGCAAACCTGGAATACAAACAACCTCATTTTCTTTACTTTCTGAGGCCAATGCACTTCCGAATTTCACTTTCAATGATTCCGCATGACGTTGCATTATTCGACATCCTTCTTTGATATCGTCTGTAATGACGTTTCCACCAAATGGAATAACTGCTGTATGACGAATCAATCCATCTTGGAAGATTGCAACATCCGTTGTTCCGCCACCGATGTCAACCAAAACGACACCTGCTTCTTTCTCTTCGTCGCTCAACACAGCTTCAGCAGATGCAATTGGCTCCAAAATAATTTCTTTCACGTTTAGTCCTGCGCGGTCAACACAACGCTTAATGTTCTTTAGGTTGTTTACTTGTCCTGTAATGATGTGGAAATTTGCTTCTAGTCTAACTCCACCCATTCCGATTGGATCCTTAATATCAGCCTCATTATCCACTATATATTCCTGAGGAATAACTGTGACAATTTCCTCTCCCGGAGTCATCACCAATTGATACACATCATCAACGAATGCGTCGATGTCTTTTTGCGTGATTTCACCTTGTGCATCGCGACGGGTGTACATGCCTCTGTATTGAATACTGCTGATGTGTTGTCCAGCAATTCCCACATTGACATTCTTTACGATTAAATCTCCATCCACAGATTTCTGTGTGAGTTCAACTGCTGTATTAATCGATTGAACAGTTCGTTCTATATTCGAAACTACACCACGCATCACACCGAGGGATTCACTTTTCCCCAACGCAACGATTTCAATTTTATTGTGTTCGTTTTTACGTCCAACGAAACAAGCAATTTTCGTTGTCCCGATATCGAGTCCAACAACAATCTTGCTCCGCTTCACTTCGCTAGTTGGCTCTTTTTCTACAAACGATTTGTCCTTCATACTTTACACTTATTTCGCTATACTTATTCCACCCTTCATAGGGCATGGCTTCTCTATAAAACTCCAATATCCGTTCAAATTTATCCTTCACATCTTCATCCGAATTGGCTGTTCCGAGATTGATTTTTTGATCGCCTACAATAGGAATTAGTACAAAATCACCGTTCTTTTCACGGTAAACTTGACCAATCATTTTATGCAAAATTGGATCATTACAAACATAATTTGAAATTCGATAGATATCATCTAAATTTCGAATACTTTTCAAGGAATCGTTGTTAATAATTTTAAAGATGGAATTAGGCTCAAATCGGTCTTTAATGTTGCCTGAAAAAACGAGTACTCGTGCGGTGTGTAGGCTAGAACGGTTCATTAAAAATCCATCTTGATCCAAGTAAAAACTTTGTCCGAAATTATTAAAGATCCGCGCGATGGGTTTTCTAAGTTCCAGTTGAATGTCCCATTTGTTCCCAATGCGTTTAAAAACCTTCACATGTTTCACTTCGGGCATGTGTGAAATGAGGTATTCAATTTTTCGAATGTTTAACTTTCCGACAGCTTGTTGCTGTTCAATCAAGCCGTGAAAATCCAGTCGATCAATGAGCTCTGGCTCGGTTAAAAATGCATCGCCATCCACATGAATGGAAACTTCCGGTTTCGTGTATTTTTTATTTTGCTCCTCTTTATTGGCGAGGACCAAAATGGCCACGACTCCTGCCGCAACCAAAATCCACAAGACATATTTCATC
>JBEDCT010000193.1:0-16121 GCA_041176665.1 Bacteroidota bacterium
TCGCATTGACCTAGATTCCGCAAAACATATCTCCTTGACTCCCGCTCTTTTTTATCAACGTGGTGTCAATAATCAATCAAATGATTTTTTCTTTAACCTCACATTCAAAGCGTATCAACACAGAACTGGATTCTTTTCAACGCTAAATCACAACATCGGGATTTTCTACCAATACAATTTCAAATATAACCTATCGATAGGGGCATCCATCAGCAATAATTACTCCTTGCTTTCCTCAAATATGTTTGAAACAAATTACCTGTCCGGCATGCTGCGACTGAGTTACGCTTTTTCGCAAATAATTATTCGCACATGTGGAGCTACTTCATTTTAATTCCCGTAAAATAAAAACGATGCTTACGACGTTATGAAATTCATGCGCCTACTACTCGTATTCATCTTTTGCCAATTTGTTTTTAAGGTAAACTCACAATTTTGGCAACAACTACCGGATTTTCCGGGTAATCCTCGGGACGATGCTGCGGGATTTAGCATTCAAGACAAGCATTATTGTGGAACCGGACGCGACGATGGATTCAATTGCACGCGAAATTTTTATCGTTTTAACGGAACGACGCAAAATTGGGAAATCGCAACGCCTTTACCTGATGGCGAAAACCGTCAATACGCCACCGGATTCGCTCACAACGGATTAGGTTATATTCTTTGCGGAGACAATTGTATTGGAAATTTCTTAAGTTCCTTTTGGCGTTTTGATCCATCCAACGAACAGTGGTCCACCCTACCCGCTTTACCAACATCCGGACGCGCAGGCTGTGTCCATTTCATCATCGGTGACTCCTTGTACCTCATCGGTGGACAAAACTCCTCCGGAATCCTCAACGAAGTGTGGCGGTATTCCATCAATACCCAAGAATGGCAGCAAAAAAACAACCTGCCCATTCCTGGAATTTGGCGTGGACTCGCTTTTTCCTATGACAATTTCGGATACATTTCAGCAGGAAAAACAGGTTCATCGACATGGAATTCGGAAACATGGAAATACGATCCGGTTTTGGATCAATGGACGACTTTCCCCACCTTAAATTTCGGTGAACGAACCTATGTTGGAACGGTTCAAAAGGATGCGTTTTTATACGTTTTCGGTGGACTCAATCCATCAGACCAAACGTCAACATCCTTTGAAAAAGTCGATTTAACACTATTCAGCAGCCAGTCCTTACCGAATTTCACCGGGAATCCACGCAAAGGCGCTCTGTGCTTTTCACACGAAGGAGAGTTTTATGTCACAACGGGAATTTCTGGCGAAACACGATTGAAAGAAACATGGAAAATTGAAAATGTCATGATTTCAATTCCACTTGATGAGAATCGCATCAGTGTTTATCCAATTCCTGCGTTACATGACCTTTTCATTGAAATTGATCCATCCTGTCTCGGTGAGTTCATTTACATTTGTGATCAACTCGGTAAAATAAGCGTCATTCACCGCATTCAAAGCTTGAAGGATCAGATTCACATCGGAGACTTAATCCCCGGAAGGTATCAATTGATTTACAAAAATCACAGTTGTCCGATTGTGGTTGGACCTTAATTTAAGGAATGTCGATACGTTTTTTCTTTGAAGAAATACGTTAACATTCAATAAAACTTAGTTGGACAATTCACCACTTTTTAGGAGGTCGGATGCTTTTTGAGTTGAAAAACCGAAAACAACAGCATGCCAAATAGGACACTTGCGAAGATCAAATGACTCGTTCTCACCAATCCTGGCATGTCCACATAAGCCAATAAAACGCCGCTGATTAACTCCAACGCGAGAAGGATAAAGGTCCAGCGGATGATTCCATATTTCGTTGTTTGTTCATTTTTCCAAAACATCCATCCCAATAGAATCAAAACAAGCCACGAAAAACTGCGGTGGATTAAAAATTCGATGCCGATTTTATCCATCCACTCTGTTCGACTGTATCCCTGCTTCACGAGGTAATCGATGGACTCACGCACTTGTGTCCCTAAGAACATTTGATAAAAGGTAATGATTAAAATCAACCATAAAATGACCCGCATGGATTTATTGAGGACTAGATTCGTTTGAGATCCGCGTCCCATCGCAAACACTAAATACAACTGTAATCCAATAATCACCAAGGCCAAGAACAAGTGAATGGTAATGGTCCAAGGAACTAGATTCGTTGCGACGACAATCGATCCGAACCAGCCTTCAATTCCCATCAGGACAAGATTCAAGAGCATCAACAAGACGAACTTACGTTTTCGGTAAACGATCAGCATCCACACGAAGGCAATCAACATCGCGTTACCTGCCGCGAATCCAACCAAACGATTGAGGTATTCTGTCCAGGTTTTGCGTACATTAAACGCTTCCTCCACATAAACAGTGGGATCAGACTGAATGCGTTGTGCAGTTTCACTCATGCCAACGGTATTCAAAAAGCGGCAAAACTTCTCCACTTTTTTCTCGCGTTTTAAGAGGTACGCTTCTCGGTAATCAGCTGGAAGTTCGGATAATTCCGTAGGTGGAATCCAAGCGCCAAAGCACTTTGGCCAATCCGGACAACCCATTCCGCTCCCGGTGATGCGAACCAAACTTCCCGCAACCACAATCAAGTAAATGAGGATGACAATCACCCAATTAAATCGAATAAACCGTTTTGAAAATTCCATGGGACAAAAATACCAAGGATTTTAATCTCAGTATCCATTTGAAGCTACTTTTAATTGATAATTCTTAGGCAGTCCATTTGAGTAGTTTTGCGCAATGTCGTATCTTTGTCCCTTATTCAAAAAAACATGGAATTAAACGCACTTTCAGCCATTTCTCCGATTGACGGAAGATACCATTCGAAAACGAGTCAACTTGGACCGTACTTCTCAGAATTCGGACTCATTCGCTACCGCGTTTTAGTGGAAGTAGAATACTTTATTTCCTTGGTTGAAAGCGGCATTGAACCACTTGCTGACTTTCCAAAGGAAACATTTCCAGCATTAATCTCGATTTATCAAAACTTCACAGAGTCCGATGCTTTGTGGATCAAAGAAACTGAAAAAACAACCAATCACGATGTAAAAGCGGTTGAGTACTTCTTGAAAAGCAAAATGGAAGAACTGAACCTGCATAAATACTTGGAGTTCATTCACTTTGGACTCACATCCCAAGACATTAACAACACCGCTATTCCACTTTCCTTGAAACAAGGTATTGAAGAGGTATATTTACCGATGTTGGATGAATTGATTGCACAATTAACGTCCTACCAAAACGAGTGGAAAGATGTCCCGATGCTCGCACGCACACACGGACAACCTGCTTCTCCAACGCGCTTAGGAAAAGAAATACAAGTATTTACAGAACGATTGACGATTCAACGCAATCAATTAGTGAAACAAGATTATCCAGCGAAATTTGGTGGAGCTACTGGAAATTTCAATGCACATCACGTCGCTTTTCCAACGCACGATTGGGTGGCTTTTGCCAATCAATTTGTGAACGGTAAATTGGAATTGAATCGTTCTCAAACAACGACTCAAATTGAACATTACGATCAATTAGCAGCCTTATTCGATGTGATGAAACGCATCAACACCATCATTTTGGACTTAAACCGCGATATGTGGACCTACATTTCGATGGAATACTTCAAACAAAAAATTAAGGCAGGTGAAATCGGTTCGTCCGCTATGCCACACAAAGTAAATCCAATTGACTTTGAAAACTCAGAAGGGAACATCGGTATCGCAAATGCACTTTTTGAACATTTATCGGCTAAACTTCCCGTTTCTCGTTTGCAGCGCGATTTGACTGATTCTACCGTTCTTCGTGTCGTTGGGGTTCCAATTGCGCACAGTTTAATTTCCTTGCAGTCCAGCTTAAAAGGACTCGGTAAATTGTTACTGAACGAGGCAAAGTTACATGAGGAACTCGATCAAAACTGGGCGGTGGTTGCTGAAGCCATTCAAACGGTATTGCGTCGCGAAGGATTTGAAAAACCTTACGAAGCGCTCAAAGGTTTGACACGTAAAAATGAACAAGTAACGAAAGAAAGTGTCCATGAATTCATTGATGAATTAAAACTTTCCCCTACCTTAACAGAAGAATTAAAAAACATTTCACCTAAATCCTATCTTGGAATACAACTTGTGAAACCATAACGATGCATAAAATTCTCCTCGTATTCATGTTCTGTAGCAACATCGTTGTTGCACAAAACTTTCCAATTACCTGGGGACCTCTAGAAAGAAGCAATGGAATGTTGCTAGACATTCTACCGAAAAAACAATTAGATTTCAATACATTACGCTGGACCGGCGGGAATAGTTTTGGGACTTACCGTTTCGTTTCTTACGACAACTTAACGACCTTCAATCAGCAAAAATTAAAACTCGTTACGGAAACCGGACTATGTAATTTTGTCGATGCATTTAGTTTTGGCAAGGGAACTGCCGTTTTTTTATCGGACCGTATGAAAAGCAACATGATGCTTTATATTCAGTTTTACAACGAAGAATTATCCGTAACAGAAACGAAGTTTATCGCGGAATACGAAAATCCTAAATTCGATGCGAAACCGCAATTCACCATCATTTCCTCTCAAAACAGAAAATACATCGGTGTTATTTGGGGAAAAGAAGGAAAAGGGATTAACAACGATTTTTACGGCTATAAAATTCTGAACGATTCACTGCAAATCGTCAGTGAAGGAGAATACAACGTTCCATTTGACGGAAACATGACCACCATCAATGAACATCATATTTCTAATACCGGAGATTATTTTATTTGCTTAACCGAACACAACAAAGCGAATGACCGCATGTTTACGCGCAGTTTTGAGAATTTCAAAGCTTTGCATGTCTATAAGGCAAGTGAAAAGGAATTGAAGGAGTTTTCCATTGACTTAAAAGGAAAGCGCATTGATGATTTAGTGATGTCCTCCAATGACTCCGGAGCTTTTGCACTAACTGGAATTTACGGCTCTGGGAATAAAAACGGAATCGAAGGAATTTTTAGTATTCAAATAGATCCGACGGATCATGCCCACAATTCGGAATCTTTCATCCCATTTGGAAAAGAAATCGTCAAAGAAATGTGGAATACGCGTCAACAAGATCGTTACACGAATTCCATGAATAACTTTGGGAATCCGAATGATTTAAATGCGAGAGACTTTAATCTTCCCCAATTGTATGATTACCGCATGCGTGATTTTTTCACACTGTCAGATGGATCCATTGTTGGCTCGATGGAACAATACTATGTATACCAGCGCACGACATACGACAGCAGATCGAGTTTTTCAACAACCATGAATTACTATTACTACGATGACATCATTGCTTTTCGCATTTCAACTGACGGACAGCTAATTTGGCAAAAACGCATTCCGAAATCTCAAGTTTCTACCAATGATTACGGTGAATTTAGTTCTTACTGCAGCTTTCAATCCGATAGTTCATTGAATTTTATTTTTAATGATAACCAACGAAACTACGATGACTTTGGCATCTATGACCGAACAGAAAACAACTATTACAGCTTTAATTTATCGAAAAAAAACAATGCCGTTGCCTTGGTTAAAATTGATTTGACAACAGGTGAAATCAATCGAGAAGTAATGGAAAGTCGAAAGGAATTGAATTCAATCGTAATTCCAAAACAATTCAGACTCGATTCCGCTAACAAAGAAATTTTAATGTACTCCATTTCTGGTTCATTTGAACGATTTGGCGTGCTGTCCTTTAAATAACTCATCACTATGAAGCAGCTACTTTATATTGTATCCATTATTCTTTTGTTGCTTTCTTGCGATTCCTTGCATTCAACTAAAAAAGGCTTACCCACACAAACATCCACAAAAGCGGATGTTCATAGCTATGCTAACCTCTCAGAAATAGCAACCAAACACCTGCATTTAGAACTCGATGTAAATTTCGAAAACCGAACGATTTACGGAGTTGCACGACATGAAATGATCAATAAAGGAGCTGATACGGCCGTTTTTGATATCAATGGACTCATGATTCAAAAGGTAACCATCGGTCAAAAAGGATCTGAAGAGGAAACAGATATGTTTATTGACAAAATGGACAAAGATTCCATTCTTGGACAAGCGTTGATGGTACCCATCAAAGAGGATACAAAATTTGTGAATATTTACTACCAAACTACCGAACGATCAGATGCCTTGGATTGGTTAGACACCAATTTAACAAGTTCAAAAACTAAACCTTTTTTGTACACACAAGGTCAAGCCATCCTCACTAGAACTTGGATTCCCTTGCAAGATTCGCCAAGCAACCGCATCACCTACAGCGCGGATGTCAAGGTACCGAACGATTTATTGGCTGTCATGAGTGCAAAGAATCCAACTAAAAAGAATAAAGAAGGACAGTATCATTTCGAAATGAACAAACCCATTCCAGCCTATTTAATTGCCTTAGCGGTTGGAGATTTGGAGTACCATGCTTTCAGCGGAAATAGTGGCGTCTATTCTGAACCAGAATTACTTTCTTCTTGCGCATATGAATTCGATGCCATTCCAAAAATGATTTCCGCAGCTGAAAAACTATATGGTCCTTACCAATGGGAACAATACGATATCCTCGTACTTCCGTACTCCTTCCCTTTCGGTGGAATGGAAAATCCAATGTTGACTTTTGCCAATCCAACCTTACTCGCTGGAGACAAAAGTTTGGTGTCCGTTATTGCCCACGAATTAGCACACTCCTGGTCTGGTAATTTGGTGACCAATCGCACCTGGAACGACTTTTGGCTGAACGAAGGGTTCACGGTTTACTTCGAACAACGCATCATGGAATCCATTTATGGAAAAGAAGTAGCCGACATCCTTGCCTTAATTGAATTCGATGAGTTGAAAGATGAATTGAAACGAATTGAAGATTCAAAGAATCCTGAAGACAGCAAGCTGCATTTAGCATTAGAGGGACGAAATCCAGATGACGGCATGACAGATATCGCCTACGTCAAAGGAGCATTTTTCCTGAAAACCTTAGAGAATGAAGTGGGAAGAGCCAAATTTGATGTCTTTCTCAAGAAGTACTTTGAAACCTTTCAATTTAAGACGGTTGACACGAAGCAATTCGTTCAATTTTTAAAGAAGAATCTGCTTTCCAAGGGACACGAGAACTTCGATTACCAGTCGTGGATCTATACAGAAGGTCTTCCCGACAATTGTTTGCAGTTGCATTCTCCGCGTTTAGATCAAATGGAAAAGTTGGCAGATGACTTCACGCAGAATAAGGTGAGTTTTGCTCCAAAAATCACGTACAAATGGAAAAAAATTGGGAAACGCAGAAAGAAAATTAAAAACGTTGAACAAATAACGTTTCAAGACCATATTGTTCAGGAATGGCAAACGTTCATCCGTCGCCTGCCTAGAAACCTTTCCTTAACGAAAATGAAGGAGATTGATAGGTATTTGCGTTTTTCTTTTAGCGGAAATAGTGAGTTATTGACGGAGTGGTTTATTCTAAGTGCAAACTGTGGCTATTCTTCTTCTAACAAGCAGCAAATCAAGGCATTTTTAAGTAAGGTTGGACGCAGAAAATATTTGATGCCAATATACGAAGCTCTTCTATTGAATAAAGAGAGTCGTCCAATGGCCATTTCGATTTTCGCGCAATCGAAAGATCACTATCATGCTGTATCAAGAAAGTCTGTGGAAGCCTTGATTAAGGAAACGAACCAATAAACGAAAGTATTTGTTGGCGAATTTAGTTCGCGACTTCACTCATGAATTTGATGCGCATCAAACGCAACTCTTCCTCTGTGTACAACCCGTCAAACTCGTGATAAGCTTCGACTAAATCATCCGTCTCAGCCTCAGAGAAATAATCAAAGATTTCCTCTTGATTTTCGTTGTCCAAAATAGTATTGATGTAGTAATTGATGTTCACCTTTGTTCCAGAATTCACAATGGATTCCATTTCGTCTAAAATGTCCTCAAAGGATTTACCTTGAGCCTTTGCAATGTCTTCTAACGGTAATTTACGGTCGATGTTTTGAATCAATTGAACTTTTAAAACGGATTTGTTCACCAGCGTTTTCACCACCATATCTTGTGGACGTTCAATATCGTTGCTCTCTACATAATTCGCAATTAACTCGACAAACGGTTCTCCATAGCGCTGAGCTTTTCCTGATCCAACACCTTGGATATTTGTCAGCTCATCCATTGTTATCGGATATTGCAAACACATGTCACGCAAGGAAGGTTCTTGGAAAATCACAAACGGCGGAACGCTCATTTGTTTCGATAATGTTTTACGTAAATCGATTAGTAAATCGTATAATCCCTCATCAAACGCACCGCCTTTACCTCCGACTTGAACGATCGAATCATCGTCATCTGTACCGGAGAAATCGTGTTGCTTGATGAGCATAAATGAAACAGGTTTTTTGAGGAATTCCCTTCCTGCATCCGTCAATTTCAAGGTACCAAACGTTTCCACATCTTTGTACACGAGTCCACCAACGGCTGTTTGACGAATCACCGCATTCCAAAAATGTTCATCCTTTTCTTTTCCAATCCCAAACGTTGGAAATTGGTCCTGTTTGTAGGCTTTGATATCCGCCGTCACATGTCCAGATAAATACGCACAGTAATGCTTTGCTTTCTGCGTTTCATCCATCAACACAATAGCATTCAGCAACATCTCAACATACAGCATTCCTTCCGTGCGCTCCCTTGGATTTCGACAGTTATCGCATTGTTCGTTGCATTTCTTCTCGTCGAAAGCCTCTCCAAAATAGTGTAAAATAAACTTGCGACGACAAACGGAAGTTTCCGCATAAGAAACGATTTCATGTAATAATTGACGTCCGATTTCTTGTTCTGTAATGGCTTTTCCTTGCAAGAACTTCTCCAACTTCTCAATGTCCTTGTAACTATAAAAAGCCACGCACTCTCCCATTCCACCATCTCTTCCCGCTCTTCCCGTTTCTTGGTAGTAGCTTTCAAGGGATTTCGGTATGTCATGGTGAATCACATAACGCACATCTGGCTTATCGATTCCCATTCCAAAAGCAATTGTAGCTACAATCACTTCCACATCTTCCATCAAAAACATGTCTTGATGTCGTGCTCGAGATCCTGCGTCGAGTCCTGCGTGGTACGGTAACGCATTGATGCCATTTACCTGCAGTAATTCCGCGATTTCCTCCACTTTTTTACGACTCAAGCAGTAAATAATCCCACTTTCACCTTGGCGGTTTTTGATGTATCGGATGATTTCCTTTTCTACGTCGCGTTTTGGACGAATTTCGTAATAGAGGTTATCGCGATTAAACGAGGACTTAAATACGTCCGCATCCAACATGTTTAAGTTTTTCTGAATGTCGTACTGCACTTTTGGTGTTGCCGTTGCCGTCAAAGCAATCACAGGGACATTCGATATTTTTTGAAATATTTCACGAAGTCTACGGTATTCCGGACGGAAATCATGTCCCCACTCTGAAATACAATGCGCTTCATCTATCGCGAAAAACGAAATCTCAACCGTTGTTAAGAAATCGATGTTTTCTTTTTTAGTTAAGGACTCCGGTGCTACAAAGAGCATTTTTGTATTCCCAGATTGGATGTCCTTGCGTACCTGCTGAATCTCTCCTTTTGATAAAGATGAATTTAAAAAATGGGCAACATTTTCCTTTTCACTGAATCCACGTATGGCATCCACCTGATTTTTCATCAAGGCAATTAACGGAGAAACAATAATGGCTGTTCCATTCATCAATAAAGAAGGCAACTGGTAACACATGGATTTCCCTCCGCCAGTCGGCATGATGACAAAGGTATTTTTGCCATTTAGCACGTTGCGAATGATGGCTTCTTGCTCTCCTTTAAATTGATCGAAACCAAAATGATGGCGCAATGCGCTGTTGAGGTCAATTTGATTTTCAATATGTATTTCGGACTCCATGTTGGATTTTGTCTATGGGAAACAAGGAGTTATCTCGCTTGTTCACCTAAATTTAAGAATAATTATTCAATTGAACAAAAATAAGTGTCCGCCCCTAGTAATTATCCGTTTAATGCAACCACTTCTTTTACTTCAGGCAAGTGTTGTTTTAATAAGCTCTCGATTCCACCTTTCAGTGTTGCCGTAGATGATGGACATCCAGCGCATGAACCTTTCATGACTACGGTAACAATTCCATCTTCGAATCCAACAAAGTCAATTGCTCCACCGTCATTTTCAACTGCCGGACGAACATACTCATCTAACAAGGCGCGAATAGGGTCATCGAAGTCACTTGGATTGAATGATTTTACGGGTTTATCCGAACTGGACTCATCTTCTGTTTGAGCCAATTGAGTCGGCATTTGAATCAATATTTCTTTTCCAAAGGACATCCATTCCCGAATGAATTCGCGTAATTCCATGTTGATGAAATCCCAAGGAACATTGTCCGTTTTTGTGATGGTAATAAAGTTTGCAGCAATAAAAACCTTTTGAACAAAAGGGAAATCAAACAATGCTTCCGCCAAAGGAGAATAGCCTTTGGAATCTGATTTGGAAGTAAATTCAACAGCATCTCCTGTTGCCAATAAATATTTATTCGCAACGTATTTCATCGTTGTCGGATTTGGAGTCATTTCAGCGTAAACCGTAACTGGAATCATCTTTGTTTTTTTTATACAAAAATAGCCAAATTAAACCGTTGGGACCTCTAAAAATCTAGAAAATTAGTTGGATTGATGTGTGATTTGCAGCAAATCTAACACGGTTTTTACTGGAGTAAATACCTCATTAGGAATTTCAATGAAAATGGTATTCCATTTGGCCATGCATCCGTTCCAAAGTCCGGGTTGTTCAATGAATCGAATGGACTTACCTAAATGACTCTTTTCCACGATGAAAAAAGCATCTTCATCGGTAAATTGAGCTAAATCATAGTGATTGCCGTTAAAATCTTTGAAATCCAAAGCCATCATCACCGGATTAAAATGGGTACTCTGCATCAACAGTGCATTGACTTTATCCGTATTTGCCAATTGTGCTTTTTCAACAATTTGTTTGCGTGTCTCTCCGTTTTTTTGAACGTAGAATGGACCACCACCTGGCTGACCTTCGTTTCGAACCATTCCACAAACACGCATTGGACGAGAAATAAAGTCCATCAATTCTGCTTCCGTTTTTAGTTCGTTTTCAGGTAAAAAATGAAAGCGTTTGTTTAATTTTTCAAACTCCACCAGCGAAGGTTGCTGGGCTAAACCAGAAAAGGCCTCTTTGAGTTGATCTAACAATCCGACAAGAATTTTCCATTGGGAAGTGCTCGCATCCGATTGACTAAAATGCTGCAAGTTATCAATGTTTTTCACCAAGACATAATCGCTTTTTATACTGGCTAAGTTCTTGAGTAGCGTTCCGTGTCCCGCCGGACGACGAATCGGTTCTTCGTCCTCGCCAAGCGCCAGTGTTCCGTCAGCATAAAACGCATAGGAATTTGTCTTCGGATCTTGTTCCGAATACGTCACTGGATATACATCTCCAGTCATATCACTCAAACTCTGAATAGCAGATTGAAAGTGCGCTTCGAAGGTTGATTGTATCGTAAAATGAAAGTCAATTGGACCTTGAACTAACTGACTTCCTTGTATTAATTGTTCTTGGAAGGGATTCAAAATAAATGGTCCCAAAGAATGAAAGGGAATGAGTCCTTTTGGATACAAGCCAAAATTCAATCCATCCTCTCCCAATACATATGAAATTAAGTCTTCAATACTCCAAGTGAAATTCTCTACTTTTTCCTTAATCTCAGCTGGAAAGCGCTTGTAAAAAGCAAAGGACGAAATGCGGCGAATAAACTGTTCGGTTTGTGCTTGATTCGTTTCCGTTGTTTGACTCAAATAATCGTACAAGAATTGAAACATCCTGGAACCTGAACCTGAAGCTGGAATAAAAAAGGACAATTCCTTCTTCACTTGGTCAAACCGCTGGGTTAATTCGTGTTCCTCCTCTGAACTTAGTTGAATGATTCCATCACCTAAGCGACACGGACGCACAACATCCAAAAACGGAGCACCGTTTAGGATATCGTTTTTTTGCTTTAACACATATATTTCTTCTGCACTCGTTAGTCCCATGTCTACTGAAAATAGTTATTTTGCACCGTGAATCGATTCATCGAAATTATAAAATATACTTGGAAAGCCAAAGGAAGACATGGGATTCATTCGCCTTTTGTCTACGATTTAGTGGATATCTGTTTTAAAATTCCCTTTTCAAAAAATAATATCAATAAACTGAGCGAACGAACGAAGGTTCATCCTTCCGCTTTGCGCTGTTTGATTCAACTTTCAAAGCACCTGAAATACAGCACGATTATTATTGATAGCAAGAATCAAATGGACATCGAAGAGTTGTTGAATGACCCCAATGGACATACAAAGATTTTGAGTTTGACCTATTTTGAAAAATTGGAAAAAGAACCACATCCATCCATCGTTCTTTTAAAAGTTGATGCGGAAAAAGACAGCCTTTTCAATAAAGTGAACGAGCTGCTTCCATTACTCGATGAACATTCTATCCTTTTGATTGATGCAATTAGATCCAATGAATCCATTTTTTCGGACTGGCAGCAATTGCTTCTGAACACAGAACTACATTTTAGTGCTGATTTATACCAGTTCGGACTGCTAGCAAAAAGACCTTTTCAAGAAAAAGAGCATTTTGTACTGCGCTACTAGTACGCAGCAACAATCACGTCCAACATTTCTGGCATCGACTTCACATTGAAGGAAGTAAATGCGTCTGCTTGCTTTTTACGGGAACTGATTTTTTCAGTGGAGATCATTTTTGAGGATGTAACGCTTACTTCACTTAAGTTATCGCTGGTCCAAGCGTAGGACGTTGCTCCGGTACTAGAAGCAGAGAGCGTTATTGCGGACCCGTTAGCAAGATTATCGGACCACGAAATTGTTGGAGCCATTGTCTGAGCAGCATCCCTAACTTCACTCATCTCGGGCAAAGGACCTTCTACCGTTGCTATTTTCATAGGAATTTCCTCGTTTACCGATTCCGCAGCAACTGGAGGAAGATTAACTTCTTCACCGATTAATTTCGCTGTTTTTTTGGTCTCATCACGCTTAACTTTTGCCTGGTTTTTCGCGAGTGTAACTTCCGGTGTTGGTTGATACACATACCATGTCAAAACGAGTGCCGCCGCCACGGCAGAAATGGATGTCCAAGTTGCAACGCGACTAAAACGATTTTTTGTAAAACGGATCTCTTTTCCACCTGATGCTGATTGTTTTCCCGCATATTGAATAGCGAAAAGCTGGTCCAAACGTAGTTTCGTGTTGGATTCATCATTAGCTTGTTCTGACCAAACGTCCACCTGTTGAAATAAGGTTTTCAAGGATTGGAATTCCTGTTCATCAGCACACCATTCCACTAATTGCTTACGATCAAAGTCATTCAACTCGGCAAAAGTTTTATGATTCTTCAATATGTTTTTTAATTGTTCTTCCATCTTTATTGTGCTAATTGATAAACACTCAGTTGATTTGCTAAAAATTTCGTCGCATAAAATAAGCGCGACTTCACCGTCCCCTCATTGATGTCCAATATTTCAGCGATTTCTTTTAAGGCTAATCCATCGAGGTGTCGTAAGGTAAACACCGATCGATGCTTTTCATCTAATTCTTGCAATTTCTCTTCAAATTCCGCCAAGAACTGTGCGTCTTGAACTTGATTCAATACATTTTCGTTGGATGCTGCCAAAGAAGTATCCACACCATGAACTGTATTTTTTCTTACTTCCATTCGTTTGTACTCATTTTTACACATATTGCTTGCGACCGAGAAAAGCCACGTTTTGAACGAGCGCGAAGTGTCAAATGATTCCGGATGCTGAATGATTTTCGCAAACAAATCGTGAACAAAGTCCTCCGCTTTTTCATCATCGCGCCAAAGCATGTTTCGAAAGTATCCTTTTAATTTTCCAGCGTAACGTTCGTACAATTCCGTAAATGCAGACTGATTCCCTTGTCCTAATGCATGCATCAAGGACTCATCGCTCCAGTCTGATATCGATTTACGAAAGAACTTCATCTAGTTACCCGCCTTTTTAATGGGTTTCCTTCCCAAAATCTGATCCATTCTTTCCCGAATCTGAAGCAACAACACTTCATTTCCTTCCTGGACATACTTAGCTTCCAAATACATCAACATTGGCATATAGTTCATGGCAAATTTACTGCGCTCCTCTCCCTCGTTTAATCCATATTTATTGAGCTGATAAAACCATAGATCTTCTTGTCGAATCGGAAGATCTTCCGCCGGAGCGTCTACATACTGAAAAGTGAGTCCAACAGGGAAAAGTTTCTTGGACAAAGGATCCAAATAAGTTCTTGGAATTGTCACCGAAAGAAACAGTTCCTTCTTGGCATTCAAGTAACAAAATTGACTCAAGTATCCGACATCAATTTTGGTCGTCTTTGGCAGAACATAACCTTTTCCCTCCAACGCTTTTCGGTACTGCGGACTCTGCAAGAAATCCAAGGAAATGACGTTGACATCCATTCGCTGTTGGTGACTAAACTGATTAAAAAGAGCGCCATACGTATCTTCAAATCCGTGGGTAATCAGTGTGGAGTTCATCGAGCAAGAAGTCAAGACATCACTGGTGTAACGCTCGACTTCCAAGCTAATATCTTCATTCACAGACATCAACGAAAGCGTGTTTTCGGCGTTTATTGTATCACCGTTCATATACTTTAAGGAAAAATACTGTTTTTGTACTTCGACGTTTTCAGGATTCATGGTGAATGCCTGCTCTATTGCCGAAGCTCGGTTCAGGTTATAATTCCCAGCTGAATAAAAGGCTAATTTATATTCCCAAGAATTGGGTGCTATCAGTTCTAGTTGCTTCACTTTCGAATCCATTTCAGCTTGTTCCGCAGCCAAAGGTGTTCGTTGAAATTTATTTGCTTTGGAGTTTTGTCTTACGAGGGAAAAGGCTGAAAAAACCTGTAATGTTTTATCATTCTCACGAATTTCTTTCGTGTCATCTTGTTCGCTGTAACGTTCCCGCTCTTCGAGTTTTTGGTCCAACTTAAAATAACTTGAATCCATTTTGATCAAGCCATTAGACTCTATAATTGTGTTCGTACTTAATTTACCTTTGGACATGTTTGTCCCATTTTCCTTGACACCCATTTGATTGGTGCTTTGTGGTGTATTCTGGATTCCATTCGGCGGTTGACCAAAGGAAATAAAGTGAAAAAGGAACAATAAACTAAAAAATATAGTTTGTTTCATTGGGATGATTTTTAGCTATTTACAACCAAGTTCATCAAAGGTTCAAAAAAAGTCCCAATAATCCGTAGATTTGTTCGTTATATGCACATGAGATTACTCTTTTCCACCATTTTCGGATGCCTACTTGTTCTTTTCACACTGAGCACCAGCTCTTGTGGGAAGCATGTCATACTCTCTAAGAATAATCTAAGTTTCTCCAAGGATACTGTTGTCTTTGATACGGTTTTTACCACCATTGGATCAACCACACAGCAATTTAAAATTTACAACAAGGACTCCAAAACGATTCGCATCGATGAAATTGAATTAATGGGCGGGACAAGCTCTAAATTCTCCATGAATGTTGATGGACTGCAAGGAACGAAAATCAAAGATATCTACATTGAAGGAGGGGATAGTTTGTTTGTGTTTGTCGAAGTAACACTAGATCCCAACGGAACGAATTTACCTTTGATTATTGAAGATTCTATTCGTTTTAAGTCCAATGATAAAAACCAATATGTGAAACTAGCCGCTTGGGGACAAGATGCTTACTTTCATTATAAGGATTTAAATGAAGGAATATGGCCCAATGACAAACCACACGTTGTGTATGGCTACGCAGCCATCGACTCTGCAAAAACGTTGAATATTCAAGCTGGAACACATATTTACATGCACAAGAATGCGATTTTGTATGTGTATAAGTCCACCTTGAACATTCAAGGAACCTTGGGGAATGAAGTCATCATCGAAGGGGATCGTTTGGAGCAAGATTATCAAAATGTCGCCGGACAATTTTATGGCATTTACTTTCAACAAGCGCGTCCGTGTACCATCGATTATGCCATCATCAAAAACGGGACATCCGGAGT
>JBEDCT010000194.1:0-5328 GCA_041176665.1 Bacteroidota bacterium
TCTTCAATGGTCATATTCAGAACGTCCGAAATGCTTTTTCCTTTGTAACGAACTTCTAAAGTCTCTGGATTATAACGTTTTCCGTTGCACGTTTCACATTCCACATAAACATCTGGAAGGAAATTCATTTCGATTAATTTCAGTCCACCGCCATTACACGTTTCACATTTCCCACCCGCGACATTAAACGAAAATCTTCCAGCTTTGTACCCACGAATTTGTGACTCTGGTAATGCTGCGAACAGACTGCGAATTTCATCAAACACTTTTGTATAGGTAACTGGATTCGAACGTGGTGTTCTTCCAATCGGACTCTGGTCAATTTCAATGACTTTGTCCAAGTGTTCTAGTCCTTCAATCGATTTATATGGCAAGGGTTTGCGGATGTCCTGGTGGAAATGATTCATCAAAAGCGGATAAAGCGTCTGATTGATCAAAGAGGATTTTCCGCTTCCGGAAACGCCAGTCACACAGGTGAATGTCCCAAGTGGAATCGTGAAATTCACGTTTTTTAAGTTATGTCCATTCGCGCCTTTTAAGGTCAGGTTGTTCCCGTTTCCTTTTCTGCGTTTGGTAGGAACGTCAATTTTACGAGAGCCGTTTAAGTACTGAGCGGTTAACGAATTACTTGTTAAAACAGAGTTCAAATCTCCTGCACTGACGATGTTTCCACCGAAGGAACCAGCGCCAGGACCAATATCGACAATGAAGTCTGCTGCCTCAATCATTTCTTTGTCATGTTCAACAACTAACACAGAATTCCCCACATCTCTCAATCGTTTTAACGACTGAATTAATTTCGTGTTATCGCGTTGATGCAATCCAATCGATGGTTCGTCTAGAACGTACAAAACGTTGATTAACTCTGTCCCAATTTGAGTCGCTAGTCGGATGCGTTGTGCTTCACCACCAGACAAACTTTTTGCGCTGCGGTGTAAAGTCAAATAATCAAGTCCTACTTCTAGAATAAACCGAATGCGAGTGCGGATTTCCTTCAGAATTTCTGATCCAATTTGTTTTTGGTCAGCTGTTAAATGCGCTTCAATTTCATTTGCCCAGCGATCTAATTGTTCAAAATCCATAAAGGCAATGTCCCCAATGGTTTGGTTATTTAATTTAAATTGAAGTGCTTCTTTTCGAACACGTGTCCCTTGACATTCCGGACACTTCTTTTTATTCATGAATCCCTGTGCCCAGCGTTGAATACCGGCAGTGCTATCTTCCGAATGTCGCGTCATGAAATTGGCAATTCCCTCAAAACGATCGTCGTTGGATTTTGAGTTCATTTCCATGTCCTCATTTCCATACAGAAACAAGTGAATGAGTTCTTCATCTAACTCGGAAATTGGTGTATTGATGGAGTATCCTTGTTTAATTAAGATTGCTTCCATTTTCTCGAAAATCCACACGCGTTTGTATTCTCCAAGGGGTGCAAATCCGCCTTTGCGTATCGATAAACTAGGATTTGGAATAATTTTGTCAATGTCTATTTCACTCACTTCTCCCAGTCCTTTGCAACTTGGACAAGCACCATAAGGTGAGTTGAAAGAAAACAGGCTTGGCTCCGGTTCAGGATAGCTGATTCCACTTGTGGGACACATCAACGAACGACTGTAATGTTTTACTTTATCCGATTCTAAGTCCATGACCATCATGGTAGATTCGCCCATTTTCATTGCGACAAGCACCGAATCATACACGCGTTTCTCATCGACTTGTCCAATGAGCATGCGGTCCACAACGACTTCGATGTCATGAATTTTGTAGCGGTCCAATTTCATTCCTTTCACGATGTCCTTAATTTCGCCGTCCACGCGTACTTTCGTGTAGCCGTTGCGCAGTATTTGTTCGAAGAGTTCACGGTAATGTCCTTTTCGTCCTTTGATTTTTGGCGCAAGAAAAGCTACTTTTTTACCATTAAAATCGGTATGTAATCGTCCACAAATGGCTTCGTCAGAGTATTTTACCATCGGTTCATTCGTGACATACGAATACGCAGTTCCGATGCGCGCAAAAAGGAGTCGAAAGAAATCATAGAGCTCCGTAATGGTTCCAACGGTTGATCTTGGAGAACGAGAAACTGTTTTTTGTTCGATGGAGATAACTGGACTTAATCCATCAATTTTATCTACATCCGGACGTTCAAGTCCACCAATAAATTGTTTCACGTAACTCGAAAAAGTATCGATGTATCTTCGTTGTCCTTCCGCGAAAATGGTATCGAAAGCTAAACTTGACTTTCCACTTCCACTAAGTCCTGTAAAAACAATGAGTTTGTTTCGCGGGATTTGGAGATTGATGTCCTTCAAATTATGTTCTCTGGCCCCATAAATATCGATAGTTTCTTGGGGACCTTTGTTGGTGTTTTTTGACATTGAAGTTAAAATGGACTAATGAAATCTTTAAGTAAAGTTCCTAATTCGTCTTTAGGTGAAATGAGGGGATTTTCAATTTCCCAGTCAATGCGTAAGTCTGAATCATTCCATAAAATACAGCCTTCGTGTTCTTTCGAATAGGTGTTTGTACATTTGTAGGAAAAAATGGTGTCGTCTTCTAGGCTTACAAATCCATGTGCAAATCCAGGTGGTATCCATAGTTGGTTGCGATCAATTGTATTTAAAATCACTTTAAAATGTTGCCCATAGCTTGGAGAGTCCCTGCGAATATCCACCGCAACATCTAGTACGCTTCCTGTTATTACTTGCACTAATTTACCTTGATCGAAAGGTGGCGCTTGAAAATGTAATCCACGCAAAACACCTTTTTTAGATTTGGAAAGATTGTCCTGAACGAAGGTTAAATCCGGAATGAATTCTTTGTAAGTTTCTTGGTTAAATGATTCAAGAAAAAATCCTCTTTCATCACCAAACACAGTTGGATAAACGGACACAAGTCCTTTTGGAAATTCGTGTATTGTTTTCACTCGTTAATCTATTTTTTGAATACCCACAATATTACACGTTTTTAGCGATATCTACGTTATGGCAATATTTTTGCATCTTTGTTTTCTCAAATTTTAACACACGGTATGCGCTTTTTGTTCTGCTTGTTTTTTGTCCAGATTACATGGACTCAAGTGAACGTTCAACAATCGGTGAACGCGTTTGTACAAGATGCGGTTAATCGTCATGCTCAGATTACTTTTCAAGCAGTGGATGTCGAATCAGGACAGGTCATCGCTTCATACCACGAACATCAGGCGATTCCAAGTGCTTCCACAGCAAAATTATTTTCAACAGCTACAGCTTTTGAATTATTGGGTGAGAATTACCGAATGAAAACACGCATATATTGCGATGGATTCATTGATAAAGACAGTGTACTTCATGGAAATGTTTGGATCAGAGGTGGGGGAGATGTGAGTCTTGGGAGTAAATTTTTTTCGCTTGAAAATCAGGAGTTGAATTTCCTTACCGCATGGAGCGATTCCTTGAAGTCTAAAGGAATTAAGTTTATTGAAGGGTCGGTGATTGCAGATGCATCGGAATTCGGTTATGAGGGAACACCAGCAACTTGGCATTCTGGTGATGTTGGAAATTACTACGGGGCGTTCGCTGGAGGGATTAATTTTTATGATAATACCGTAAAGTTGAAATTTAATACAGGGAATCCAGGGACGCGGGCACAGTACATCGGAATGTTTCCAGAAGTGCCAGGATTTCAGTTGGAGAACAAAGTTACTGCAGCAAACGTCAGCAGTGACGAAACGATTGTTTACGGAGATGCCTTTGAATTGAATCGAAGTATAAAAGGGACCTTGCCTAGTCATGCCACAAATTTCATTGTTAAAGGAAGCATGCCGGATCCGGAATATCAATTAGCCATTGAATGGGTGAAAGTCCTTCTTCAAAATGGCATTCAAGTGGAAGATGGAGCAAAGGGATTTCGATTACAGCAGAAAGAACTGCATGCAAATACCTATGAGAACAAGTTCTTGCTTTTTCAGGTGGAAGGAGAAACGGTGAAGGATATCGCGAATTGGACCAATTTGAAGAGTGTCAATTTATTTGCTGACGGACTTGTTTATGCATTGGCTTATCAAAAAACGGAAAAAGGTGATTTATCCGTAGGATTGAATCGAATGAAAGAATTTTGGATAGAAAAAATGACCTTAGATGGATTCCAAATCTATGACGGATGTGGTTTGTCGCGTTCGAATGCTATTTCTGCCGCTCATTTTTGCAGTCTGTTGAAGTATATGTCAAGTTCGCCAAATGCCAGCGCCTACAAAAACACCTTGCCAATTGCTGGGAAAACGGGAACAGCAAAATCATTGTGTAAAGGAGATGTAGGTGAGGGGAGGATATTTGCCAAAAGCGGCTCCATGCAAGGGGTGAAATCGTATGCGGGATACATTGATTCTACTTCCGGAAAGAAAATTGCCTTTGCGATTACGGTAAATGATTTTTCGTGTACCGGAAATCAATTGACCGTCCGAATGGAGAAAATACTCAATGCCTTGGCTATCTATTAGTCCTTCAGTTCAAAAGCAGCAATTTCTTGCCAGAAATCGTGAATGGATGTTCCTGCACAGGCCAACATCTGCGGGACAATACTTGCTGGTGAGAAGCCAGGGGTTGTGTTGACTTCAATTACGTGTGGTTCATTCCCTACAATCATAAAGTCGATGCGAGAAATCGATCGTAACTGAAGTAGTTGATAGATTTTTTTCGCACGTTCTTGCACTTTCAACGCTAGTTCATTGTCGATTCGAGCAGGAGTAATTTCCTGAGATTTTCCGTTGTATTTGGCATCGTAGTCGAAGAATTCATTTTCGGAGGCAATTTCCGTCAAGGGTAGCGCCACTAATCCAACTTTTGTCCCGTAAACTCCACACGTGACTTCTGTTCCATCGAGAAATGACTCTAGGACAACCGTTTTTCCTTCCTTGAAAGCAGTTTCCATGGCAGCGTTTAATTCATGAGCGGCTTTTACTTTTGAGATTCCGTAGCTGGATCCAGAGTCGGATGGTTTGACAAAAATCGGCAATCCCAAGGTTTGAATGATTTCCTCGTTCGTTTTTTCCGAAATGGATGTCAAGAAAATGGATTTTGCCACAGGAATATCGAAGGCACGAAGGAATTGATTGCAGTACCATTTGTCAAAGGATAACGAAGAAGCGAGTGGACCCGCATTGATGTAAGGAATCTCGTGAATATCCAAAACGGCTTGAATTTTCCCGTTTTCACCTGGATTTCCATGAATGTAAACGAGTCCAGCATCAATTTTATATTCACTTCCCTGAAAGGTAAATGCACAGTTATTCAAGTCAAAAGGCAAGGATTCTCCCTGGTATTCAACGAGCCATTGATCCTTTGAAACGACAAT
>JBEDCT010000195.1:0-6897 GCA_041176665.1 Bacteroidota bacterium
CAATTAGTACAGGTACTAATTATAAATAGAACAAGTTCTAGTGAAATTAGAAGAGGAAAAAGGAAATCATTTGATGAACAGCCTCCCTAGTTTTTAGTCCTGAATTTTTTAGATGTGGAATGTTATTCATTCCTATTTGAATGAATGATCCTTATTGTCTTTTTGCGAAAAACAAGATTCTATTAGTTTTGGCGAATCAATTTCAATGCGGCATCGATGTGACCGATAGGATCTAGTTGGGAGTTGAAAATGCCAATTACCACACCTTTTTCATCAATAATATATGTTACACGTCCGGGAATAAGACCAAATAAATTTCCAGGAACCCCAAATAATTTTCGAACGACTTTTTTTTCATCCGAAAGTAGGTCATAGGGTAATGCGTGTTTCTCCTTGAAACCAACATGACTAACAACACTGTCTGAAGAAATTCCAAATACCGAACAACCTTCCGTCAGAAAATCAGCATATCGATCTCTAAATTCACATGCTTCTTTCGTGCAACCAGGCGTATCATCTTTTGGGTAGAAAAATAAGACAAGCTTTTGTTTTCCCAGGTAATCTGAAATATTGATGAATTCACCGGATTGATTGGGTAAGTGAAAGTTTGGACATTTATCGCCGAGTTGGATTGAATTAGTCATTTAGTGCTTTTTTAAATCTGCTGAGAATGCGTTCTCGTGCAAAGACGTGATCAATAATTGGACTTGGATAGGCAGAAGTTCCATATTCTGGCACCCATTTTTGAATGTATTTTTTTTGTTTGTCGAATTTTTCTTGTTGTGCGGTGGGATTAAAAACCCTAAAGTAAGGTGCGGCATCGCAGCCACATCCGGCAGCCCACTGCCAACCACCAACGTTACTGGCTAATTCGAAGTCCATTAGTTTTTCTGCAAAATAGGACTCTCCTCGACGCCAATCAATGAGTAAGTGTTTTGTTAAAAAACTAGCAACCACCATGCGAACACGGTTATGCATGAATCCAGTTTCATTTAACTCCCGCATTCCTGCGTCTACAAGCGGATAACCCGTTTTCCCTGCACACCACGCGTTGAAATGCGTCTCGTTTTGCTCCCATTCGATTTTATCGTATTGTTTTTTAAAGGAGTTTTTTACGGAATGTGGAAAGTGGTAAATAATCATTTGGTAGAAGTCCCGCCAAATCAATTCATTTAAGTAGGTCTCATTGCGTTCCATAGCGAAACGTGCCAATTTGCGAATACTGATTGTTCCAAAGCGTAAATGTAGACTCAGTCTACTAGTTCCGTTGACCATGGGAAAATTTCGATTCTCGTGGTAATCATTGACAATCGATTCTGGAAAGGATCTCGTTGGAAAAGGGAATAACTCGACATCTTCGAATCCAAGTTCTTTCATGGAGATTAAGTCCTCCATTTTTTCACTTCGCGCGAAATTGGTTTGGTAAAGATCTATCGAATAGGAGGAAAAAGTGGATTCATTCAATGTGGCTTTCCATTTTCTCGAATAAGGAGTAAAAATGGTATAAGGAAGTCCATCGTCTTTCGTGACCTCTGCTTTTTCAAAAATCACATGATCTTTTGATCCGATGAATGAAATCGTTAATGCGTCCAAGGCCGCATAAATCTGCTTATCTCGTTCCAAGGCATATGGTTCGTAATCACGATTGGTGTAGACTGCAGAACACGAAAGTTGAGAAGCAATGGAAGGAATCAATTCAATGGGGTTTCCGAAATATACTTTTAGATCAGCATCCATTTCTTGATACTCCTTTTTTAATCGTTGAATTTCCTGATGGATAAAACGCACGCGTTGATCATTTCTAGGTAATTCGGTAAGAATCGATGAATCAAAAATAAATACAGGCTGAACCTGATCATTTTCTTTCAGTGCCTTAAATAATCCGGCATTGTCTTCGATTCGCAGGTCCCTGCGATGCCAAAAAAGTACCATGAAAGATTAGTTACCTGCGTATTCTACACTATTATTTTCAGTCTCCCACAATTTGATTGTCAATGCTAAGTGCATTGGTAATTTCGTTCTGAGGAGATTCCAAATGACAACAGCGATGTTTTCAGCAGTTGGATTCAGGTCTTTAAATTCTGGACAGTCCAGGTTTAAATTCCGGTGATCAAAGCGTTCGTCGATTTCCGATTTTATGGCATCCTTAACGATTTTCAAATCAATCACATAACCTGTTTCCTGATCAATCTCCCCATCTAAAACTACCTCTAACACGTAATTGTGTCCGTGGTAATTTGGATTGCTACACTTTCCAAAAATCTCTACATTTTTTTCGTTTGTCCAATCAGGACGAAACAATCTGTGTGCCGCGTTAAACGTAGCTCTTCTACTTACTTTCATTTTTAAGTGCGTTTTGAATGGAAGAAAAATGATCAACCATTAATAAGTTAAACCATGCGGTAAATTTTTCCGGATGGGCATTCATTTCATGTTGCAATTCATGCAGGGTAATCCACTTGAATGACATTACCTCTTTCAAATTTATGGTAGGATTGACATTCGTAATCCCCAAAAAAACATGATCGATTTCATGTTCACTTAATCCATGCTCTAATACAGCGTGATAGGTGAATTGAAAAATTTCATTCAAGGACACGGACATTCCAAGCTCTTCTTGTAAACGGCGGTTAGCCGCATCTAGGTTTGACTCATTTGGACGGGGATGGCTGCAGCAAGCGTTGGTCCAAAGTCCGGGCGAATGGTATTTTTCTAATGCCCTTTGCTGAAGCAACATTTCTCCTCGTTCGTTAACGAGTAAAATGGAAAAGGCACGGTGCAACAATCCTTTTTGGTGTGCTTCGATTTTCTCCATCGTTCCAATGGCCACATCATCGGCATCTACTAAAATGACTTCTTCAAGCATACTACAACATATTCAAATTGTGTCGAACGTATGAGGTAAGAAGAATGCGCATTTTACGGTAATTTGGAATGCGTATTCGCTCATTTAAGATATCTTGAGCAGTTTTGGTTTTAATTTTTTTAAATAATTTGAAGTAGTATTTGTAAGCCATGTAAACTCCAAATCGTGCATTTTTCGGTAATTGTAAAATACCTTCATATCCTGCTCTAAAATCTGCCTCTATATCCGCCTCTATTTCTTTTTTCACGGATGCAGTAAACTCTTCCATATTAATTCCTGGAAAATAAGTTCTACCCAAAGTTTGAAAGTCGTCTTTTAAATCCCTAAGAAAATTGATTTTTTGAAAAGCAGAACCAAGTTTCATGGCGCTTGGTTTCAGTCGTTCATATTCTGTTTCATTTCCTTCTACGAACACTTTCAAACACATAAGTCCAACTACCTCCGCGGATCCAAGGATGTACAATTCATACTGCTCTTTACTGTAGAATTGTTTGTTTAAATCCATTTCCATGGAGTTCAAAAAAGTATCAATCAATTCCATTGGAATACCATATTTGTTGACTGCCCATTGGAAACTATTTAATATAGGATTCAAGGAAATTCCTTCTGCAATAGCTCTATATGTTTGAACCTTAAAATCAGCCAATAAAGCTTCCTTATCGAATCCATGAAAAGAGTCAACGATTTCATCCGCGAACCGAACAAAACCATAAATCGAATAGATGGGCTTGTGTAAATTGGCATCTAAAAAGCTAATCCCTAACGAGAATGAAGTGCTATATCTTTTGGTGGTAAGCTGACTCATCTCTTGACTGATGTCGTCGAATAATTGTTTCATAGCCGTTAGTTTAGCGGGAATTCTTTCATAATTTGTTTCGCCACTACTTCACCGGAAATAATGGAAGGAGGAACTCCAGGTCCAGGCACTGTTAACTGACCAGTGTAATAGAAGTTCTTCAGTTTTTTATTTTTCAAACTTGGCTTTAAAATGGCGGTTTGAAGCAATGTGTTCGCTAAACCGTAAGCATTTCCTTTGAACGCATGATAATCGGCTTTAAAGTCATTAATGCAAAAACTTCTTTTGTATACGATGTTTTGACTAATGTCATTTCCAGTGATATCTTTTAGTCTCTTTAGAAGGGACTCAAAATACTTCTCGCGTATTTCATCATCATCTTTCAAATTTGGTGCGATTGGAACGAGAAAGAATAAATTTTCACATCCTTCAGGAGCAACAGATGGATCCGTCAGAGAAGGTGCACTTAAATAGAAAAGGGGAGCCGTTGGCCAACTTGGATTCTTGTAAATTTCTTTCCCGTGTTCTTCTAGGGATTCATCGAAAAATAAGTTGTGATGCTGCACATTCTCTATTCGTTTATTGATTCCTACATAGAAAATTAAACACGAAGGTGCCATGGTACGCTTATCCCAATATTTTTCAGAATAATTTGCCTTGTCTTTGAGTAATTTACTTTCGGTATGCTCGTAGTCTGCACCAGAAACAATCACATCAGATTCGAATGAACCTTTATCCGTTTTTGCTGCTGTTGCGTGTTTTGTTGTGGTTTCAAACCCTTTTACTTCGTGATCCGTCAGTATTTTTACGCCTTGACTTTTTGCAATTTCAGCAAAAGCTTCGATGAATTTGTGCATGCCTCCCATTGGATACCATGTACCTAAGGACATGTCTGCGTAATTCATTAAGGAATAAAGTGCGGGAGTCTCGTTAGGCATTGCCCCTAAAAAAAGAACGGGGAATTCTAACAGAGATAAAATTTTTGGATGCTTAAAATACTTTCGAATGTAAGTAGAAAAAGAAGAGAGTAAATGCATATTTAACAACCCGCCTAAAACACGGCGGTCAGCGAATTCTAATACGCTCAAACTTGGTTTGTAAACCAAGTCCTGCATACCAACTTGATATTTGTACGCTGCGTCTTTTAGAAATTTTCGTAACTGAACTGCGCTTCCTGGCTCCATGGATTCAAACCACTCTTCTAGTTCCTTCATAGATGCCGGAACATCTGTGTAACTATGATCAGGCCAATAGACACGGTAAGAAGGATCTAAACGCTTCAGTTCGTAGAAATCACTAGCCGTATGACCGAATTGATTGTAAAATCGTTCGAAAACATCGGGCATCCAATACCAACTAGGACCCATATCGAATGTGAATCCATCTGATTCAAATTGACGTGCACGTCCACCGATGTGACTGTTCTTCTCTAAAATGGTGACGTCGTAACCTGCTTTGCCTAGAAAGGCTGCTGTGGACAAGCTGGAAATTCCAGCTCCAAGAATGGTGACTTTTTTACTCATAAATTAATTTGCTGAAAAAGCAAAGTCTGGTAAACATTCCATTAATTTTTTACGAGCAATGAAAATTCGACTTTTCACGGTGCCAATCGGAATGTTTAATTTGTCCGCAATCTCTTTGTATTTGAATCCTTGGAAATGCATCTCAAAGGGTTCTTTATATTCGTCCCCTAAATTATCAATTTTTTCCTGAATATCCTTCACGGAAATGATTTCTATGGCAGATTCTTCGTGACTCGGTGTATTTGAAACCAAAAATGATTCCTTAGAATGATCAAAAATAGCACCGGATTTCACCTTGCGGCGGTATTGATTGATAAACAAATTTCGCATGATGGTAAATACCCAAGCTTTGAAATTCGTTTGTGGCGTGTAGTAATTGCGGTAGGTAATCGCTTTCAACATGGTTTCCTGCGTTAAATCTTTCGCGTCCTCTTGATTTCGAGTAAAACTCATAGCGAATGAAGTTAGATTATTTTCTAATCCAACAAGTGCTTCATTAAATTCTAAAGTTGACATATTACTTTGTTTAACATTTGAGTGATAAAGTTAAACAAAAATGTTTAACAAAAATCAAAAAAGATTAAACAAAATAATAAAAATAACTAACATTCAATCTGAAAGGCTTGTCCATACTAGGTTTGACGAGATCAAAAAAATTAGATGCTAACGTTGTCCAACATCACTTTCACCATCGCATCTGTATCGAACTCTGCTTTCCATCCCCAATCTTTTTGAGCGGATGAATCATCAATGCTATTTGGCCAACTATCGGCAATGGCTTGACGAAAATCAGGTTCATAGGAAATGCTGAAATCTGGCAAGTGTTGTTGAATCGATGTTGCCAATTCTGCTGGGGTAAATGAAGATCCAGCAAGGTTGTAGGCTGAACGAATTTTAATCTTCTCCGCTGGTGCTTGCATCAATTCAATGGTTGCTCGAATGGCATCGTCCATAAACATCATGGGAAGAGCGGTATCTTCTTTTAAGAAACAGGTGAAGTTTCCTTGCGCTTTGGCTTTGTAAAAAATGTCCACTGCGTAGTCTGTCGTTCCACCGCCAGGCAAGCTTTTGTAGGAAATCAATCCCGGATAACGGATACTGCGCACATCCACTCCGAATTTATTGAAATAGTATTCACACCAACGTTCTCCAGCCTGTTTGGAAATCCCATAAACGGTAGAAGGCTCCATGATGGTGTGTTGTGGCGTTTGATTTGCAGGTGTGGTTGGACCAAAAACAGCAATGGAACTTGGCCAAAAGATTTTTTTCAAATATCCTTCTTTTGCTAAGTCAAGAATCGTAAACAATCCTTCCATGTTTAATTTCCATGCGAAATCTGGATTCTTTTCCGCAGTGGCGGAAAGTAGCGCTGCCAACAAATAGACTTCGTCCATCTTTTCGTCGATAATGTACGAACGAACCGCTTCGCGATCAAGGATGTCCATTTTCACGTATGGACCATTTGCTAAAATCGCAGGACATTCATCCCTTAAATCTGCTGCAACGACAGCTTCATTCCCGTAAATCGAGCGCAATGTTAAAACGAGTTCTGTGCCGATTTGACCACAAGAACCGATGACGATGATTTTTGACATGTACAAAGTATTTGGACAAATTTAAGTGTTGCGTTCGGTATATTTCTCTTTCTAATTTAATTTTTGTTTTCGAAAAACTGATTAAAATCATTTAATCGTCACTCAGAGTGCTTTAGT
>JBEDCT010000196.1:0-3907 GCA_041176665.1 Bacteroidota bacterium
TAGCGATGGTATTTTCCGAACTCACCGAATCGATTGGTGTTGCATCGCCTTTGTTCGCATAGCGGTAAACGGTCCAGCTGGCTGTATCCGCAGCATTTCCAGAAGCATTTGCCGTAAAGTCGTTGAATTTACATTCGAAGTACCCACTTGCTAAGTTCAATGGATCCACCACTTTGATGTTGATTGGTCCACGTCCGTAATCATACGTTGGATTCTCCATGAAACCTTCTTCCATGATTGTTTTTTCAGACGCCGCAGTTAATTCCAAGGAACGGTTTCCGTTTCCGTAGCCATCCAAACGCGTAATCAGTGGAGAAGATCCGTAAGCAATCATTTGTGCTGTTCCATCTGCTTCAGGCATTGGGTTGTGTGGGACAGCTTCCATCACTTTCACCTCACCAACGGCTGCTTTTCGACTGGTAATGTATTTTTTCTTTTGTCCATCGAGGGCAAGCGGATCTGTCGGAATGTAATCTTTGTAATTGTTGTACGCGTAAGAAACGGCCATGAAATAATAGCGTTTAAAGTTGACCAGTCGTGATTCTCCTTGTGCAAACAAGTCGTTTTTCACGCTAAAACTGTGACGAATGCCTTTGTCCTCACCACTTACGCGAAGTACTGGAATGGAAGCATTTAGGTCCTCATTGAACTCAAAGTTGATGATTTTACCAACGCCATCTTTCAGGTCACATTGAGCAGTTAATCGAGCTTTATCAGGGTTGGATAAATCGGACAAGGCAACTTTCGCATCTTTCAACTGGTAAATTTGATATCCCTGAAAATTGTAGGTTTTATCGGCATTTGGTTCGCTTGAAACGATAAAAGGATCAAATTCCTCGTATTTTTCGCGGTAATTATTCGAATTTATGGGGTTACTCAGGATTAAAATCACTTCATTCTCTAATTCTTGGAGGGTTAAATCAGGCGCATGAGGACCATCTAACACTTTGAAACAGTTTTCGAATAAGGACTGCGCTTTGTCATCCGCGCGCTGTAGGGAGCTCACTGATGCGAAGGGATCACCTGTTGAAGCTCGCGCCCAAACAACTCCCACAGTGATGTTGTTTACTGCCCCCGGTTTTAAGACAAAGGGTCCAGCTGACTGAACAAAACGTCGGTCATTCGGTGTGTTATTCGCTGTTTGTTCGGTCCAAACGGGCTGTGGAACGCCATTTGTTCCCCATCCAAGTGGATCGGTATTTCCGGGAAACATGAACTCACACGGAGTGTTCGGATCGGCTTCTGGATCGGAAATATGTCCGCTACCACCGTAGACAAACTTGGAGCCATCTTTCCAGAATCCACGCAGGAAATTATAGTAGTCAGAAGCATTCGTTGGATCCGTTTGATTTGGATTCGCGCCATTTGTCGTATTCGAATAATACAAAAAGCGACGCATTCCGAAGCGTTCATTGTCGACAATTCCATCACCGTATCCGATTCCGTTTAAGGCTTCATTGTCACCAATTCCAAAGGCGTTATCGATATTGTCGTTGTCCTGATACGGTCCTTCAAAAAAGTCTACTCCGACAGCTGGTGGCGAATAACCGTATCCTTTGTATCCTGAATTATCACCGTCGTAGTTGTCGCCGTTGTAGTAGTATCCGAGTCCACGGTTGACATCACAACCCACATAGTCATCGTATGGATCACCAAGTGCGCCATCGGTAAAAAACCCGAAGTAGGTATTGTATAAGGTTTGTGTCCCACGATTGATTAATTCGTAGTTGTAAAAAGTCATGTTGTTAATCTCATCGTTGGAAGCGAAGGCAAATGCTTGCGCGCGGATTTCCATCCCAATGGGATCAGCACCTGTTTCGGTGTGGATGTTTCCTTTGTCGTTCATGACCCACCAGAAATTCTGATCTCCGTAGAGTGCAACACTGCGATCAATGCTGCAGGACTTTGTTTTTTTGATGTCGTACCACGGAAAATCCCCATCTTCCCAATGGTAGTGTCCATCGCCATTAAAATCGTAAAATGGTGCGAGGTAGTAATCTTGTCCGAGGGAAACATCGCCATGAGCCGGCCAATTTTTGATGCTTTTCGGCACCTTGTAGCTTGGAAAAAGGTCATCTTGTGTTGTTGTTCCGTTTTGTTGATCGGCGATTCCGGCTTCGTACCAAGCATTGAATTCCCGCACTTCATCTTGTGTTGTGACAAAATGCTGGTCGTATTTGTTGCAATTATCGTAAGTCGTTTCCGCAAAAACCTTAGAAAGTGGACCTGTCCAGTAATCTTGGCCATTTCGGTAGCGCAAAGCGGCCAATTTCAATTGATTGTTTACATCGGTCCCGCCCAACCAAAGTGCAGCAGTGAAAAGCGCATTGATGCCAGAGTTTTTCGGAATTTCGTATTGTGAATAATTCTGATTCGGAATTTGCCAAAGATTTCCAGCGGTATGTACCATTGCTCGGACATTGTTGAGCTCCATATACGTGGTGGTCGTTGGCGGCGCGCAGTTGGCGGATTTCGCTTGTGATTTTTTCACCGTGTAGCTGCTCGTGTAAGACTGAGCCGATAAAATCAGGACCTGAAAGCACGTCAAAAAGGAAAAAATATACCTTGTCATCTTGGAATTTGGCATGAAGATACAAAGAAAAAATAGTTCCGTAACTTTGTGAGATGAGGGAAATTAAAAATGAAGCGGATGTTCATGAATTAGTGCAAACTTTTTATCAAAAAGTATTGGAGGATGATGTATTAGCCCCGTTTTTTCAGCACCTCAATTTCGAGGAACACCTGCCAAAAATGGAATTCTTTTGGCGTTTTGTCTTGCTGGATGAACCTGGATATACGACAAGTGTGACCGACAAACACATGCACATGCGTTTAAAAGAGGAACATTTTAAGCGTTGGATTCATTTATTCAATCAAACGTTAGACGAATTGTTCATCGGGGAAAAAGTGGAATTAGCGAAGCAACGGGCGGCGATTATCGGCTGGACCATTCAAAGCAAAATGTAAATCGGACCCGAAATACACAATGTGCGTTTCAAAACTTGTTTTTCTTGGTAGATTTACTCTCTAAATTGTTTCTATTTTCGTTCCATGTCAAAAAAGTCCGAAGATTACAGTAAAAAGGGATTGCGTACCAGTTACATTTCAACCGTCATTGGAATCTCACTCGTATTGTTCATGATTGGATTAGTTCTTGGAGGTATTTTCGGATTGAAAAGTGTCCAAAAGCAAGCGAAAGAAAGTTTGCAAGGAGATATTTTCTTCAAATCTGAATTAAATGATGCCGACATCAAGCAAATCGAAGAACAATTGAATACGTGGAAGGAGTTTTCGGATGTTTATTTCGTTTCTCCAGAGCGAGCAATCCAAGAATTTAGTGGTGATAGCCAAGTAGAACAAGAAGTACAGGCTATGTTTTTGGATGAAAATCCTTTGCCACCAACGATTGGATTCAAACCAAAAGAGTCTTACGCTACGAGTAAAGGCATGTCACGAATAAAAGCAAAGCTTTTACAGCGTTTTCCAGAAGAAATCGATGAGGTGAATTACGACAAAGCCAGTGTTGCGAATGTCAATTTAGGATTCAAACAGTTTGTTGTACTCTTTTTATCCGTGGCTTTATTGCTCATCATTATCGCCGTGGCAATGATCAACAATACCATCCGTCTAGCCTTGTATTCGAAACGATTTACCATCAAAACCATGCAGTTGGTTGGTGCCACAAGCGGCTACATTCGTTGGCCATTTATTTTCCAAGCGATTTTTCAGGGCTTCATCTCAGCACTGATCGGAATCGCCTTTTTGTTGACGGTATTTTATGGATTGAATAACATTCTTGAAACGATCGAAATCAGTTACACCATCGAAAGTTTTGTGCTGTTGGTCGGGATTTTGTTAGCGATTGGTGTAATTATGACCGTAATTTCAACGTGGTTTGCCTTAAACA
>JBEDCT010000197.1:0-6964 GCA_041176665.1 Bacteroidota bacterium
ATATCCAGCATATAGCTCATCTCCACCTTGACCATCAATCAAAATACTGATTCCTTGTTCATGTGCGGCACGCATCACGCGACTTTGTGCATATGTACTCGTTGTGGCCAAAGGAATATCTTGGAAATAAATCAATCGTTGAATGTCTTCCACAAGTGTCCTTGAATCCACCTGAACATTGTGCCACTCTGCTTGAGTGTGATCGATAATTTGCTTTGCCCAATGCGATTCATCCAACGGTGAGTCATTACTTGCTGTAAAGGTTTTTATTCCGTTTTTCAAAGAGGAAATGGATTCTTCTTTTGCGAGTTCCGCCGCAGTACAAACAATCGTTGAACTATCTAATCCGCCGCTTAAGCAAAATCCAATGGGTACATCACTGCGGAATCGAATCCGGATAGCTTCTTTGATGAGTTGCTTCGTTTGCTGTGTTGCTTGTTCAAATGAGTCACTCCGAAAAGCCGGATTCGTTTGATTTACCTTCAGTTCAAAATACGCTTCAATGTCAAGTTGGGAGCTGGATAAATCAAAGGTGAAAAAATGTCCTGGTTTCAATTCATAAAGGTCTTTGAAAAATCCCTCAGTTTGCTGTTCTACTTGTCCATAAAGCAGAAAAGGAAGCAGTGCGTCTACATTGACAGTAGGTTGATAACTAGGGACCTCCAACAATGCCTTCTGTTCAGAAGCAAAGGCAAAATGTTCTTCGTTTTTTAAATAATATAGGGGTTTGACGCCAAATCGATCTCGCGATCCAAACAACTGGTTTTTGCCGATGTCGTAAAGAACAAATGACCACATGCCATTAAAGTGCGTTAAACAGTCCGTGCCCCAGTGCTGATAGGCAAGTAAGACGACTTCAACATCTGATTCCGTATGAAAGGTGTAGCCGAAACTTCGTAGTTCTTCTCGTAACTCAATGTAATTGTAGATTTCTCCGTTTAACGTAATCCAAATTCCTAGATTCTCTTGAAGACACATCGGCTGATGTCCACCAGCGCTCAAATCAATGATTGCCAAGCGACGATGTCCAAAACCTACGCGAGCGGAATCTTCGAATGCTGAATCAATGTCAGATTTTGGTGCGAAGGGGAAATGCGCGTCTAAACTCGTTTGAGGTGTATCTTGACCTGAAAAACAATGTGGTTTTCCATCTTGAAAAAGCGTGAATCCTTCGTCATCTGGACCTCGGTGCTTCAGTTTGTCGTTCATGTTTTTCAAGACGCGCGGCAACTGATTGCTTGGACCTTGAAGTTGAACGATTCCACTAATTCCGCACATACGAATTATTTAAAACTGAATTTTCGCTGGAGTAAATAACTAATGGTGACAACGACACATGATGCGAGTACATTTGCGATGGAAGGAAAAACTCCCATTCCGAGCACAAGTATTTTGAGTAATGTCCAATTGGTTGTGGAAGTGATGATGGCGCTTATTCCATAACGTAAAAATTGAGCTCTGCCGCGCAATTGACTTGCGGTAAAAACAACGTAACGCATCAAAAGGAATCCGATTAGAAACGAAATACAAGCACAAACGATTGAGCTTAAAGTCAAAGCAGAAATGGTTTTTTCGCCGAAACCAAAGGGTAAATCAGTAAAAACAAAGTCTTTCTTTTTAAATATTACATTGAAAAAGAAAAAAAATAAAATCCAACTGAGCACTAAATTCCCACTTCCGCAGGCAGCGTAATAGTAAGTAGTCTTGTCAAAAATGCGTCTGACGAGTGGATAGAAAAAATCCAATATTTGATGTATGAGTCGAACCATTATGCCTTAAATTCTATTTCGTATCCAGTATGTCGACGTAAGTTAATGACTTTTTGCTCATCAAAAAACAGGTATTGTCCACGAATACCAACCAATTTACCAGAAATTGTTGCTTCTTTATCGAAGGTCATCGATTGGACCTTGTTCGGGTAAGCAAGTACCGGATAGTTAAAAGTAAGGATTTCATCGTTCTCCAACCAATATTGCGCTAAATCAGCCGGTAGTTCGTCGCAAACTTGCCATTTTTCTTCAATTAAATCGATGGACTCATCCTGCATATTCCTAAGCATGTTTTGCCAATTTGTTTTGTCGGCATAAAAATCTTTGAGCGCAACCTCAATTACTCCTGCCAAATAACGATTGGGAACTTCCGCTAAGATAATCGCTGAATTTGCTCCTTGGTCAATCCAGCGTGTTGGTACCTGTGTGGCTCTCGTCACACCGACTTTAACAATGTCCGTGGCGGCAAGATAAACGTAATGCGGTTGAAGGTGATGTTTCAATTCGTATTCAATGTCACGTCCTTTACCCAAATGAGCTTCACACAATTCAGGATGTAATATGCATGGACTTGCCTCAGCAGCGTTGCTAAAGCAGGTAAAGCAAAATCCTTCTCCGAAGGATTTTTTTGTCTTTTTGTTGCAGGTACGACAGGTGATAATCCCCGTCCACTGCAACTGAATTTCTTTGCCAATAAAATCATTTAAACACACCGATTCTGAAGGGATAGGGAGGAAGTATTGAATGGTTTCCTCGTGTTTGGTGTGCATTTTCTCTAATGTGAACTTCATTCCTCCGGTAGGATTTCCATTTTTGTTGCGAAATGATAGCAATAGTCTCTGAGGTCCTCGCTGATTAAATGTTCACCCGTTGCTTTTTCAAAGGTATCAGCCATGGTAAGCAGTGTCTGATGAAAGAATTGTTTCATTTCTTCAATACTCATGTCCTTTGTCCACAAGTCAATTTTCATCGTGTTTTTCTCCTTTGGGTCCCAAAGGGAAAGCAAAAATGCGGATGCAGCTGCATCAGAAACGTTTGTGTCTACAGCACTCCATTTAATCGCTGATGGAATTTGGTTTGCATCTAATCCAACAGTAATAACGATGTCGGATTTCTTTGTAATTTGATCACTCATAATTAGTTAACTTGATATTTTTGGAGAATTTTATTGTAGGGAATGCGCATTAATTCCTTGGGACTAACATCATTGTTTTCCATGAATTGTTTGACAATCATGTATCCCATGAATCGACCCATTCTATCCGGACTATCTTGCGGTAATCCTGTGGTGAAAGGACCTTCGTGAAGAAAATTCATGCGGGTTTCTTCGTCAGTTTTGAATAAAAGTTCCTCATCGACTAAGTATTCCCAAAACGATTTTTCGCTAGCTACTGCCCAATTGAAGTCCTTCTTGGAGTATCGCAAAACATCCGATTCAGTTAGTTCCGGTAAACAAATGTGCGTCAAAAACAGCATTTTTCCCCAGCGAATCATTTCACTGGCGAAATTTTCAGATGTCTCCTCTATTCCATGCGTACTGATCCAAACTAAAAGTGCGTCTGAACCAACGTAATTGGGTTGCATGGCATCTTTTATCCAGCCATAAAATTGATTAGATGGAAGTTGTTGGATAAGTTTATCTCCTGAACCCAAGTATCGTTCTTGTCCAATGGCTACAGATTTATCCGTGCAATAGGCACTTGCGGCAAATCGACTATTGATGAAGTATACTGATGCTGGTTTTTTCCATGCGGGTTGAAAAAAGGAAAGACGTTTGAATCCATTCAGGATGGTCATCCTCGATTCTTCTCGCCATTTCGATTTAGTCGCCATTTTTTGCTCTAAAGCGTTGATGTACGGATTGGCATAAAAACGATTGATTCCATTTCGAAATGCAGTGTCCGATGTTAAGGGAATTTCCAAAGCAAAGGAAAAAGCGAAATTGAATAACTCCTCATCCTTTTTCTTTAAATCCATAAACAGCGCATCTCTTTGCGTCCAATTTGCATGAAAAGCCAAAGAGTCTAAATTCACAAATTCAACATTTAATGGAACTTCATCTACGTTTACTTCGTAAGTGTTCGATGAACAAGAAGCACAGATGAAAATCACTAATCCAAAAAGCAGTGTAACGAAGCGAAAGGGTTTCACGATAATTCTTATTTTTGTTCAAAATTAACACTTAAAACAGAATCACATGAGATCAATGTCAATCAAACGAGTATCAAGCGTTATTTTTTCAGCTTTCATTACTATTGGAGTGCATTCTCAAACCGTTGGCGATAAGTCCCTTCAAGCAGGATTAGTTGGAGGCGTTGGTGTGAGCATGTTGAAAATGGGAACCAATAATCTTTCTGCAAATGGGGTTGGAGCAACATTTACGATGGGAACCAATTTCACTAAAGCATTTAAAGAAACCAAAAACCTTGCTTATACCTTTGGATTGGAATTCGACATTGAAAATTTGAAATACAAAAAAGAGGATGCAAATGTTTTTTATCGCTACACAGATAAAGTGATTAAAAATCAGAAAGAAACGGTCGCTACGACGGATAAATTCTTTTTGCTGAGTGAACGAACATATAATCCTGTTTACATCAGTCTTCCTATTTATTTGAATTTCAGAACCGAGTTTATTGGTGATTTTCGCTACTTCGCCAATTTTGGATTGCGAAATCGTTTTTTGGTTTCCAGTAAAATTAATGACACCGGATTTTCTTTAGACAATTTAAATGATCCTTTTCAATCTTGGCAAAATCAAGAGAATATCGATATGACGTCCAAAGGCGAATTATTTGTTTTCAATTCGAATATTGGATTCTCTGGTGGAGCGGAGTGGAATTTTGCGGGAACAACCGTTTTAAAAGCAGAACTTGGATACTATTATGGATTCGTTCCACTCTTTTTAGATCGTTCAGATGATAAAAAGAACTTGTTTATTATCGACAGCAATTTAGATAAAGTATATTTCTCTAACAAATCAACTCAAAACCAAGTGGTTTTGAAATTCTCAATCCTTTTCTAATTGAATCCAATCGTCTCACATATTGTTGCTTGGTTGAAAGAATACCAAGAAAAAGCGAAGGTGGATGGATACATCATCGGTGTTTCAGGTGGGGTTGACTCCGCTTTAACTTCGACCTTGTGTGCATTAACAGGAGCAAAAGTGATTTTGTTGAATATGCCGATTCGTCAAACTTCAGCTGAGTACAAGCGTGCACAGGAACACATTCAGGACCTCACTGAACGATTTTCAAACGTGAATGCGTTTGAAATCCCCTTGACCGACATGTTCACGACCTTTGAATCATTAATGCCCTTTCAATCAAAAGACCAGGCTTTGGCGATGGCGAATTCGCGCTCCCGTTTACGAATGACTACTTTATACGCAGTCGGACAAGCGAATCGTTGCTTAGTGGCGGGAACAGGAAACCGCGTAGAAGACTTTGGTGTCGGATTTTTCACCAAATACGGTGATGGTGGTGTAGATGTTAGTCCAATCGCCGATTTAACCAAAACAGAAGTATTTCAATTGGCCGAATCTGTAAATATTGTAAATTCCATTTTAACTGCGGCACCAACTGATGGACTTTGGGAAGATGGTCGAAGTGATGAAGATCAAATTGGTGCAACGTATCCAGAATTGGAGTGGGCAATGGACTACAGAGGAGATGGTACTGAATTAACGGTTAGAGAAAAAGAAGTTCTGCGTATTTATCAAGGATTTCATTCGGCAAACAAGCACAAAATGGAACCGATTCCCGTTTGCCTTATTCCAAGAGAATTGAAAAATGCCTAGACAATGGAACATGTGTGTGTTTGTTCAGAAAGTGAAACTCACCGTTTTACTTTCCATGTTATTCATTTTAGGTTCTCAAGAAATTTTTGCGCAAAAATCCATTAAAAATGGGATGGAAGCTTTGTCAAACAAAAACTATGGTTTGGCGCACGATTTCTTTCGGTCAGGGATTAAAAAAAGTCCCGCTCTCGCGTACCTTGGACTTTCAAAATTATATATTACACAAGATTTTCGTCAAGTAGATAGTGCGTATCGCTTCGTTATGTTAGCAGATGGATTATGGTCGAGCGTTGATTTAAAAGCCCGTGCGAAATGGAAAGTTGATTTTTCCATTGATTCCCTTTCGATTCAACAACAGAAACAAGTGGTTAGTCAGTTGGTTTTTGAACAAATTAAAGCGAATCCGACTGTTGGACAATGGAATGCGTTTATTCTGAAAAACAATTGGTTCCATTCCTTGAACACGGCTATTTACTTACGTGATCAGTTGGCTTTTGAACAAGCAAAGATGAAAAACAGTTCGATTGTGCTAAAATCCTATATCGATTCCTTGCCAGAATCCTCGTTTGTACAAGAAGCACAGCACTTATTTTACGATTTACAATTCCAAGAATACACGAAAGATGGATCGTTGAACTCCTTTGTTTCCTTTTACATTCAATGTCCGGAGAATACACATCACATGGAAGCAGCGAAGGAAATTTATTCTTTGGCAACAGCGCAGCACACCTTAGAAGAATATGTGTCTTTTGTTCGCACTTACCAAAGTAATCCATTTGTCAACGAAGCTTGGCGAAATGTCTATAAAATTTATTTGAAAGATTATTCCGAAGAGAAATACCATGCTTTTCAGCAAGAGTATCCAGATTACCCATTCATGCAGGAATTAGCCGTTGATATGGATTTGTTTCAAATGAAGTTGTACCCGGTCATCAAAGAAAGTCGTTATGGATTCATGAATGGACAAGGAAAATTAATGATTCCAGCCATGTACAATGAGGTGGGGCCATTTCAAGAAGGATTAGCGGTGGTGTCCAAGGATGACAAGTTTGGAATAATCGATAAAAAAAATCAAGTGGTGGTTGATTTTCAATACGATGAAATCCTAGAATTTGTGAATAACCGTGCTATTGTGCGAAAAGATCAGAAGTATGGAGTAATTGATCGACTCGGAAAATTAATTTTCCCTCTTGTTTTTGATGATATTAGCTATACAGGTAGCCTTTACGATACTCAAAAAGACGAAAAAATTCGATTGTATGATTTGAATTTTCAAGAAGTAGCTTATGTCGATGGAGTCGTTGAACTAAGTTTCTCACAATGGATGTCGAATCAACACCCGGAATATGAATTTATCGGAGATTTGGACCGAGCATCAAATAGGGCAGTGGTGAAA
>JBEDCT010000198.1:0-2886 GCA_041176665.1 Bacteroidota bacterium
GCTATTTTGTTTATCTCATGAAAAGTGTAGCCAAACAACATTTTTAAGTCCTTAAAAGTGTAAAATTTCACACTTTTATTGAGATAATAATTCTACGAGTCGGTTTGGATGTGGAGAGTTGAATACCTGGGATAGTAGTGGAAAGCCTTATAATTATACCCGATAAGGTGTTTTTATTATGGTGTGTTAAGAAATATACCCTTTAAGGTGTACTATTGAGTAATTTTTGTATTTTTGTATCCTAAAGGGTATAAAATGGATCTTGCGCACTTTGTAAAGACAAAACGGAAAGCGGTGAAGCTCACCCAACCGGAACTGGCTGAGAAGGCTGGTGTTGGTTTACGTTTCTTGCGTGAATTGGAACAGGGAAAGGAAAGTTTGAGGTTGGATAAGGTGAACCAAGTTCTGCAATTGTTCGGCTATCAAGTGGGTGCAGTTGCTCAAACAGCTCAACAAGACTTGTGATTGCCCCTTTGCCGTATAGAATTAAATCTTTATTAAATAATCAACGTGCGAAAAGCAGCAATTAAAATAGACGACCAGGTAGCAGGATGGCTAACACAGGATGATCAAGGGTTTCATTTTGTTTATGATCAGAATTATATTGTTCAGAAAGATGTCCGCTCGGTAAGTTTGACATTGCCGTTGCAGGAAACCGCTTTTCGTTCCAATGTGCTCTTTCCATTTTTTGATGGCTTGATACCGGAAGGATGGTTGTTGGATATCGCAGAAGAAAATTGGAAACTCAATCCAAGAGATCGGATGGGTTTATTGCTCGCTTGCTGTAAAGATTGCATCGGAGCTGTTAGTGTGGAGGAAGTTAAAATTTCAGATTAATGAACTGTTTATATTGTTATGAAATGTTGAGTGAACAGGAGCAGGACTTTCATGCTGCATGTTCCAAAAAAATATTTGGTCAAACAACACCTCCTTTGCTGCCTTATTCGGAGTCTGATATCGAGCACTTGGCCAAAGAAGTCATTCAAAGCCAAATTGCCGTAACTGGTGTTCAGGCCAAATTGTCCTTGCACATTAGTGGTAAGCAACTGGAAGGTACCAATGGACGGTTTACACTGGTGGGCTTGTGGGGAGGATACATACTAAAACCACCTACAGCGCGCTATCCACAACTTCCAGAAGTGGAGGATTTGACCATGCGACTTGCAGAAGTTGCAAAAATTAAAACGGCACCGCATAGCCTTATTCGACTGCAATCAGGAAATTTGGCATATATAACAAAACGAGTGGACCGATCCAAAAAGGGGAAGTTGGCCATGGAAGACATGTGTCAGTTAACGGAACGCCTTACTGAGGACAAGTACCATGGCAGTTATGAGCAAATAGGCAAGGCAATTTTAAAGTATTCGGCTACACCCGGTCTTGATTTGGTTAACCTTTGGGAATTGGTGTTGTTTTCTTTCATCACGGGCAATGCCGACATGCATTTGAAAAATTTCTCTTTGTTGGACCAACCAGGGGTGGGAATGACCTTGTCGCCGGCTTACGATTTGGTAAACACAACCTTAGTCAATCCTGCCGATGATGAGGAAATGGCGTTAAACATCAACGGTAAGAAGAAAAAGATCAAACTTCAGGATTTTGTAGTAGCCATGGACACATTGAAAGTGGATGAAAAGCAACAGCAAAATATTTTCAGAAAGATGGAAAAAGCATTACCGAAATGGTTGGATATGATTGACCAGAGTTTTTTGAGTGATGCTTTCAAACTACAATTCAAGGCCATTATTCACGAAAGAATCGATCGATTGAAATGAGGCAATACCCCGGATAGCAGTGGAAAGCCCACAGGGTGCGCAGCTCCCGAGGACTTGGAACGGATAGCCGGAATAGGTCCGAAACAGAAAGAGAAAGAGAATGGGAATGAGAATGAATAGGAAAAGTAGCAGGAAAAGTAGCAGGAAAAGTAAGCGTGCATTAAAACATCGGCTCGCCGTTGAGATCGGTGGTGAGGATTTCACTCATGTAATCGAAAAAGGGTCGCATGGCTTGAAAGGTGGTGACGACGTCATTTAAATAGTTGGCCGATTGTGCCTCGGCATCGGTAAAACGTTTGATCAGTAGAAATTGTTTGTAGTTGATGAGATCGATGGCGGGATGGTCTTTGTCAAATCCTTTGGGGGCGTTTTTGAGTTGCTCGCCCTCCAATTTTCCAAAAGTGGAAATGAATTTTTTGGAGGTCATTAACTTGCGCAGGGGTTCTGGATCGGCGGCTATTTGATTTCGAATGTGTTTTAAATCTTCGGGTGATGGCGCCCAGAATCCGCCACCTAAAAAGCAATTGCCGGGTTCAATATGAAAATAATATCCACCGCGTAAATATTGGGTCGCCCGTGTAAAAGATCCTCCGATGTTGGTTTTGAATGGCGATTTGTCTTTGGAGAAACGAACGTCCTTGTGGATTCTAAACAACGCCTTTTTTCCGCTCGGTGTTTCAATCTCGTCACTTTGTTTCAAGCGCAACAACAGCTCATCGGCAAATTGCGCGACGGTTTCGAATTGCTCCTGATATCTCGTTTTGTTCAGTTGAAACCAATCTCGGTTATTGTTTTCTTTCAAGTCTTCCAGAAATGAAAAAATGGAGGCGGGTAGGTTTGTTGGCATGTTCAATGATAATGGCGAAATTAGTGATTCAAAGCATGCTAAAACATACAGGGTGAATATTGGTGATTTTAATTATTGATTGCTTTTTTGAAAAGACAGATTGGAACATAACAATATATGCGTTTTTTTATAACCCCAATAGCATGAATTGGTCCGTCATATTTTGATACCGAAATTAGATGATATCTTGTGGCGCTAAATGAAGCAAAGGGCAATGGGGAGGTAGGGAATAAAAAAGTCAAAGAAAAAATGAACAACATCACA
>JBEDCT010000199.1:0-4263 GCA_041176665.1 Bacteroidota bacterium
CGATTTCGCTAAATACGCCTATGATTTTTGCTTCGATCAGAACAACTATTACAACGTTAGCCAAGGATTTACTTTCGACTCTAGCACTGAAGAGTTGAATGAATATATCGAAACGAAATAATGATGAAAATTAAGCTCTACATCTTTGTATTCATTGCAATCCTTGGTACTCAAGCATGCCAAAACAGTAAGCATTTTACAAAGCTTGGGCAAAAACAAGAAGCTGCAGGACTGAACAAAGAAGCGTCTGAAAGTTATTATACCGCTCTTTGGAAGAAACGTACGAACATCGACGCGCAAATTGGAATGAAAAAAACAGGGCAAACGGTTTTAAACAGTATGCTCAGTGAATTCAGTCAAAAAAGCAGCTTTGGAAACAAAAAGGAAGCGGTTTACGCGTTCATTTCTGCAAGAGACTATAAGGCTAAAATCACTGGTGTTGGCGTTGAACTTCAAATGCCGGAATTCTATGTTGGTGATTTTGAAAAAGCAAAAAAATCATATTTAACAGATTTGTACGAGCAGGGAACAAAGCTTCTCGAAGAAAATAAATTCGCAGATGCTGAAACCAACTTCAATGAAATAAGCAGTCTTGACCCTAACTTCAAAGATGCTGGAGAGTTGAAAGACATAGCCTATCTCGAGCCCATTTACCAAAAAGGTGTTGTTGAGCTAGAAGCAAAACATTATCGAGCAGCTTATACCAACTTCGTAAAAGTTGAAGAACGCAAACTTGGGTACAAGGAATCTACAGACCTCAAAAAGAAATGTTTAGATAAAGGGAAATATACTATCGCTCTTTTGCCATTTACGAATGGTACGAATATGCAAGGAAGCGATACCAAAGCAACTGCTTATATTCTTAATGCATTAACGCAAATCAACGACCCCTTCCTTCAGGTAATCGACAGAGAAAACCTGAACAATATTCTTGCAGAACAACGCATTCAAATGAGTGGGATTTTCTCGGAATCTAATGCCGTTGAAATTGGGAAAATTTCAGGAGCTAAGGCACTAATCACCGGAACAGTATTGAATCATAGCGTTCAAAACGGCCAACTTCGCAAAGTAACCCGAAACGGATATGAATCATATCAAGTAAAAAAAGTGAATGCGGAAGGAAAATCATTCTACGACACGGAATATAAGTCCGTTCAATTCGATGAGTATTACAACTACGCGGAATCAAATGTTTCAATCCAATACAAAATGACATCTATTGAAACCGCGTCATTAATTAAAAATGACATCTTCAACGAGAAGAAAAAAGATGAAGTTATTTATGCCATCTACGGAGGCAATACCAATAACCTTTATCCAGCGAACGGCAATGTGGTAAACACCAATAACCGCGACCGCAACACGCTAAAGGACATGCTTAGCGCTCGTAGAAACCTTCGCGAAGGAAATGATTTAGCCAACGATTTGTATATTGAAATAGCTAAAAAAATTGCGGATAACGTTAAGATTCAAATGCAAACGCTCGTTCCTTAATGAAAATACTCTCGATATACACGCTATTCCTCGGAATACTATTAATGACTGCTTGTGGTGGAAAAGACTCTGTTAAAACTGTTGTTCCTCCCCCACAACCTAAGCCAGAGTGGGTTTCTAGCCGTCCTGTAAACTCAACGTTTTACATCGGCATCGCCACTTGCTCTAAAATAACTCAGCCTGCTGACTATCAAGCAATCGCTAAGAAGCTCGCGCTAAATGACCTTGCTACTGAAATTTCCGTAAAGGTTGAAGGACAAACATTCTTCAACACCATGGAAGTAAACAAAGCTTTTAGCGAGAGCTTCAGCTCTAACGTTACCACCTCGTCTTCTGAGCTATTGGAAGATTATGAAGTTGCAGGAATCTGGGAAGACAATGAATTGTACGCCATTTTTTATAAGTTAAACAAGTACGAATACCAAAACAAAAAAGCTCAGAAAAAAGAAAACACATTAAGGTCTGCTTTAGACTATTTAAACAAAGGCAGAGAAGCCAAAAAACTAGGAATCATTCCTTCTGCCATCGATCTGTTTTATCACGGTTTGTTTGCCCTTAAACCCTATTGGACAGAAGTAAATCAGATGAAAGATGAAAATGGAAATGACATCTTCATAGATAACGAGTTGTTCTCTGAAATTCGAGCAGTTCTTGCTGACCTTCGCTTCGAAACGCCACTGAAAAATATTGTTCTCTCTTCTTCTAACACCTTCAAAGCTCAAGTGCCAGTTATGATCACATACAAAGGTGAAGGCGTGCGTGGCATTAACGTGAAGTACGTCTACCAAAGGGACAACTACATGAAGCCAAAGACCGTGATGTCAGATAACGACGGAATAATTCTCGCAGATATTGATAATGTTAGCCTGAAAGCAAAAAACAATTCATTGGAATTGAGCTTAGTTATTGACGCTTTGGTTCCTCAAGATTTAGACTCCGATTTGGCAAAAGCATTAATTGCCGGTATCAACACCGACCAACGAAAATTACCGATTGAAGTATTAGCTCCAAGCTTTTTTGTTTCTTCAAATGAATTCAAACTCGATGGGACCAAAACAACTACTCTTGCCGAAATCACGCGCAATACACTCATAAGTAAAGGCATGAGAATTTCGACCAACGAAACAACTGCAGACTACTCCATTTTTATCACTACTAATCCAAGAGCGGGTGAAGATATTCAAGGATTTAAAGTGGCATACATAGATGGCAAAATAACGGTGAATGACATAAAGACTATTTCGGCAATATTTGAACACAGTATCAATGGCGTGAAAGGAGTACAACTTTCTCATGAGAATGCAGTCTTAGAAGCATATAAAAAACAACGCGAGAATATCGAGTCAACGCTGATTAGCGAAATAATAAAAATTATTTTGTAAGTTTGGCACAGTAACTGAAAACATCAATTCAACTAATATTTTGACAAAATGAAAACACGTATTACCCTTTTAGCAATCGCTGCAGTGACAATGATTGCAATACCTTCTTGCAAAAAGAACAAAGACGAAGTTAAAACTCCCGATCCTAAAGGAGAAGTTGTAATCAACGAGTACTGCGCAGGAGACAAATACAAAAGCACCAAAGATGCATTCCGTTCAACAGCCACAGGTGAGAGCATGGATCGTGAAACAGCAAAGAAAAAAGCTCGTTCAAACGCCATGTCTGAAATGGGAAAGACCATCAGTGCTACAATGAAAATTGTTGGTGACAACTATGTAAACTCTACTGAAGTGAACAATAAAGAAGAGGTTACTGAGTCTTTCAATGAAATGGCTCGTACAGTTGTTGATCAAGAACTTCGCGGTTGTATGGAAATTTGCGAGCAATTAACTCAACGTTCTGACGGAACTTATGTAAGCTACGTTGCTCTTGAGCTAAGTGGGAATTCTATTGCAGATGCTTATCAAAGTGGGTTATCTAAAAACGAGAAATTGAAAGCAGACTACAACTACGAGAAATTCAAAGAAACTTTCGACAAAGAAATGGAGAAGCTTTCTCAAGGTAAATAATCTTAAACCTATTCAAAAAGGTCACTTCGGTGACCTTTTTTTTTCACCATGAAATCAATTCTAACCCTAATAGTGGCTTTAAGCTTCACGACTGGATTCGGGCAAACGAATCTGAATGTTCATGTTGTAAATATTCCTGCACAGAACTCTAAAAAAGTCTTTCTCGAAGCCTTCGAAAAAGACCAATGGCAAATACTAGACAACGCCGAATTAAACAATTACGGTGATTTAACATTTCCTCTCACGCCCTCGCACAGTGGACAATACCGCTTGCGTTTTTCTGGAACCGGAAAGTACTGGACAGATTTTTACTTAAACCCTAAGACACTTCCAAAATCAATTGATATCTCCATAGACTTTTCCGTCTTAAAGGGACTGCCCTCTCCGCTTTATAGTTCCTCAGAGCAAGCGGATTATGTCGAATTAGCCACGCTGTACAGCAATCAGCAACTCGAGTATGATTCATACAAATCGGTTACACACCCTGCCTTTCTGAACAAACAAAAAGTCCTAAACAATTCAATAATTGAAAAAGTAAAAGACGAAAAAAAATCGGAGGTGTACGAGAACTTTGGACCGCTATTCTTGCGAAGACTTCCGCATGATTTTATGCAATTCGACAGTACTATATATTTCAAACATTTTCTTGGAAATGTCGATTATAACAATGAAAACATTCTATTTCACTACGCCTTTATTCGCGGATTAAATCAATATTTCACTCAACTTTACAAAGCCTATCCGAAAGTATATGCTC
>JBEDCT010000200.1:0-4068 GCA_041176665.1 Bacteroidota bacterium
AAGAGTTTTCATATTAGTTTAATGTAATTTTGATTAATTGACCTTTTACTAGTGGATTTCCGGCTTGAATCGACTGAGATTTCACCGTTCCTTTACCTTGCATTCGCACGATCATTCCTGCGGACTCCAATAAATAGATGGCATCCTTTGCCGTTAAGCCAGAGACATCTGGAACCAATTTTTTGTGGATTTTTTTACGATTTAAATGGATCGAACCTTTTAGGGTATCTGATTGAATCCATTCTGTATCATCGTTCAATTGGTAGCGAAGATTAAAGGACTTTAATATTTGGGTGATATCTCGGTTTGAAGCAGACTTCACCTTCGGGAGGTCTGTGGATTTAACCGCGCGTTTAGAGTTAACTGCTCTGTGATACTGCAGGGCTGAAGCGTATACTTTGTTGGCTATTTCTGCGAAAACTGTTCCTGATACACGTGCTCCGTAATATTCTCTGCGTGGCTTAGAAATGACAACAATACACGAATAGATCGGCTTGTTTGCAGGGAAATAACCGACAAAAGAAGCCTGATAAAAACTCATCTTTTCATCGTTAAATTGCTTGTTGTCTCCCAAAAGTTTCGCCGTACCTGTCTTTCCAGCAATGGTAAAAAATGAACTTTTCAAATCGTGACCAGTCCCGTTTGTCATGACTCCTTCAAGGCAGGACCTCATCACGGCAAGTGTACTTTTCGAACAAATTTGATCTTTGAGGACAACAGGCTTAAACGTTTTAATTACATTTCCTGATCGTTTTATTTGTTGAACAAACTGTGGACGAACAAGCGTTCCATTATTGGCAACAGCATTATAAAAAGCCAATGTTTGAAGTGGTGATTGTTTCAACTCGTATCCAATGGACATCCAAGGAATGGACATGGCGGACCAACCTGTTGTTCCAGGTTGAGGAACAAATGGTTTTTTCTCCCCTTCGATGTCAATGCCTAATTTTTCCGTGAGTCCAAACTGAGCTAAGCGATCCAAGAATTTTTGGGGTTCCGAACGGTATGCTCGATACATGATTTGCGCAATGACATTCGATGATTTCTCGAATGCTTTTTTAATGGTAATGTTTCCGTAGCCCATTCCATGATTGGAATCAGACAATTTTGCTCCAGCAATAAAATAGGATCCGTTCGCATTTACCTTGTCCGTAATTTGAAATTTATTATCCTCTAATCCGGCCATCACTGAGGCCAATTTATATGTTGAACCTGGAACCTCAGCATTTCCAATTGCGAAGTTGTATGATTCAGCATAACCACCTTTTTCCTTTTTCGATAAATTCGCAATTGCACGAACGAAACCGGTTTTAACATCCATTACGATCACACAACCTTCTTGCGCATTCATGTAAATCATTTGTTTTTCTAATTCCGAATGAGCAACTTCTTGAATTTCTTTATCAATGGAAGTAATCACATTTGCTCCTTCAACCGCATCTTTAATGATTTTACCCGTTTTTTTCCAGCCAGAAGAAATGCGTTGTTCTAGTTCTTCCCCATCTTCACCTTTTAAGTAATGATAGAATGCACCTTCGATTCCTACTTTTAACTCTTTTTTGTCGAACTTGTAGTAACCCAGTGTTCGGCTCAACATATTTCCATAAGGTTTTTTGCGCAGAATGGTTTCCTCATTATCAATGATTCCACCTTTCATTTGTCCTTTCTCGAAAATTGGTAAGTTATTGAGCATTTTACGCTCATCATTAGTGACACGTTTACGGATCAAGAGGTAGCGAGACTTATTTTCTCTTGCGTTACGAATTTCGTTTTCATATTCCCGTGCGGACTTATCCGGATACATTCTGTGCAAACCTGCTGCGAGTCCTGCCAAATCCGAATCGAACAGCTTCTGCTCTACAACTGTTGGATCCATGTGGATATCGTAAAAAGTCACAGAGGTCACCAATGGAATTCCATTCATGTCCAAGATTTCTCCCATTCGAGGAACTCTTTTGACAATCCTAACAGGTAATTTTTTATCAACATCATTGAAAAGGCTACTGCGTCCTTCGATTTGAAGTTTTGCTGTGGAATACAACACAACTAAAATCAGCGCCACAAAGGTGAAGTAAACCGTAAAGGCACGACGTTTCAAGAATTTTTTATCTAGGTCCTTACTCATGATCTTTTCGTTTCAAGCGAATGACTTTCGTTGCATTTTTCGTTTCCTTAATCTCTCTTTTTTCGAGTTTTTCAGCCAGTTTATATCGTCGTGTTCTCAATTCCAATCGTGCTTTTGCTTCAATGTATTCAGCTGCGTTTTGATCGAGTTCTCTTTGTGCGTTATCGAGATCTTTATTCACCTGTTTCCCGTAATATCCTTTTGCAACGAGTAAAATCAATAGGAGCATGATGAAGAAGATGTAATTGAGGTTGTTTAAGACAAACTCTTTCGTCAAAAAGTCTCCATTCAAAATCTGGGTGAAAGCAGAAGCTTTCGAAGAGCGTTTATCGCTTTTCGGAGTTTTCGGCTTTTCCGACCTTGGTGCTTTACCACCCGTTATGTATTCATCCTCATGCATTCTTCTCGGCAATTCTAAGTTTCGCGCTACGTGCACGTGGATTACGTTCATTCTCTTCATCTGAAGAAACAATGGGATGTCGGATGATTTCAGTCAATGGTTTTTGAACATTTCCAAAAAAGTCCTTTTCAATTTCACCAGAGAACGAACCACGCTTCATGAAGTTTTTCACGGGGCGATCCTCTAAGGAGTGATAGGAAATCACCACTAATCTTCCACCTGGTGCTAATACGTCCGCAGCTTGCGTCAGCATATCCTCTAGCACCTGTAATTCTTGGTTAACCTCTATTCGGATGGCTTGAAAAACTTGAGCGTAAAATTTATGATCTTTAAATTTCGGTGCGAAGCGTTTCAGAATATGCATTAAGTCACCTGTCGTTTCGATTACACCGTCAGCTCGTTTACGAATGATTTCAGAAGCAACACCTCGCGCATTTTTCAATTCGCCGTAATTTCTGAAAATACGAATGAGTTCGTGCTCTTCGTATTCATTGACAACATGATGGGCAGATTTCCCTGACTGTTGATTCATGCGCATATCTAAAGGAGCGCTTTCACGGATAGAAAATCCACGTTCACCCGTATCGAACTGATGCGACGAAACACCTAGATCTGCGAATATGCCATCCACGTGTTGGATACGCAATAATTGTAAGTGATTTTTTAGGAATGAGAAATTTGCTGCAACAAAATGAAAGTTTGGTGCCTCCCACGCATTTTTCTTTGCGTCGGAATCTTGGTCGAAGACGATAAGTTTCCCATCAGGAGATAATTGATTAAAAATAGCTCGGGCGTGTCCACCTCCACCAAAAGTCACATCTACATAAGTACCATTTGGTTTAATCACCAAGGCATCTATGCTTTCTTGAAAAAGAACCGGTATGTGATAGTCTGTATTATTCTCCATTGTCCAAATCACCCATTACTTCATCCGCTAAATCAGCGAAATCAGCCATGTTTCCTTCAATCATATTGAAGTATTTGGATTTGTCCCAGATTTCGATTCGGTCGTTGTATGCAATAAGCATTACTTCAGAAACCAATCCCACACGTTCCATGTGAGAGGTAGGAATCAACAAACGACCTGCATTATCTAATGCTAATTGTTTTGCTCCTTGATGGAACAAACGATAGAACATTCGATTTTGCGGTTTAAACAAATTCAATTTAGAAAGTTTCGCACTAATCTGCTCCCAATCGGTAAGCGGATATAGCGTCAAACAATCTTCAAATCCTTTGTTCAACATGAAATCTCGCTGGGACGCAGGAGGAAGTTGCTTCCGTAATCCGGAAGGCAAAAGAAATCGGCCTTTTTCATCCAATTTCACTTCAAATTCTCCTACTAATCCTGCCATAGCTTTATAATGGGTAAAATTAGTGGATTTGTACCACTTTTTACCACTGGATTTTTAAATGTTAATAACTTCTAACGTTCAAAGGTATTTAATGTTTCGTTATCAACAAAATAAACTTTCTTAAATCCTTTATTTTACTCATTTATTTTCCAATTGTGGGAATATGTGGGAGACTTTTTAACACCCTG
>JBEDCT010000201.1:0-2607 GCA_041176665.1 Bacteroidota bacterium
GAAGAAATCCTTAATGATCCGGATAAAATGGACAAGTTAATCGCTCGTCAGGGACAAGTTTCCGATAAAATCGATGCATTAGACGCTTGGGAATTAGATACAAAACTCGAACGTGCCATGGATGCCTTACGTTGTCCACCAGACGATCAGTTGATTGGAACTTTATCCGGTGGAGAAAAACGTCGTGTCGCTCTTTGCCGTTTGTTGTTGCAAAATCCAGACATCTTATTGCTCGATGAACCTACTAACCACTTGGATGCGGAATCAATTGATTGGTTGGAGCAACATTTACAACAATACAAAGGGACAGTGATTGCTGTAACCCACGACCGTTATTTCTTAGATAACGTTGCTGGATGGATTCTAGAACTTGACCGTGGAGAAGGAATTCCGTGGAAAGGAAATTACTCATCTTGGTTGGAACAAAAAGGAAACCGCTTGAAAGAGGAGGAGAAAACCGAATCGAAACGTCAGAAAATGTTGGCGCGCGAGTTAGAGTGGGTGCGTATGAATCCAAAAGCTCGTCAAGCGAAAAGCAAAGCGCGTTTGCAGAACTACGATAAAATGTTGTCGGAGGACGCACGTGAAAAAGATGCTATCTTGGAGATTCCGATTCCAAATGGACCACGACTTGGAAACAATGTGATTGATGCCGTTCATGTAGGGAAGTCCTTCGGAGATAAAATGTTGTACGATGATTTGAATTTCAAATTACCGCCAGCTGGTATTGTTGGAATTATTGGTCCAAATGGAGCTGGTAAAACCACCATCTTCAAAATGATCATGGACGAACTGAAAGTCGACCAAGGTGAATTTACCGTTGGAGAAACAGTGAAAATCGGCTACGTGGATCAAACCCACAAGGATATTCATCCAGATAAAACGGTTTTCGAAGTTGTTTCTAACGGACTCGAATACGTGGAGATTGGAAATCAGAAAATCAATTCTCGCGCTTACCTAGGGAAATTCAATTTCATCGGTGCTGATCAAAACAAAAAAGTTGGAATCCTATCCGGTGGAGAACGAAACCGTTTGCATTTAGCCATGACCTTGAAAACAGAGGCAAACGTTCTTTTACTGGATGAGCCAACAAATGACATCGATGTGAATACACTTCGTGCCTTGGAAGAAGGAATCGAAAACTTCGCTGGATGTGCAGTAGTCATCTCTCACGACCGTTGGTTCTTAGATCGTATTTGTACACACATTCTGGCTTTTGAAGGAGACTCTCAAGTTTATTGGTTCGAAGGAAGTTATTCTGAATACGAAGAAAATCGCCGCAAACGACTTGGAGATGCCGGACCAAAACGCATTCGCTACCGCAGCTTGAGTTAATTCGCTTCATCATTTTGAATTAAAAAACCGTTGAACCAAAAACATTCAAACCGTTTTTTTTAATTCCTAATCACAAATCCGCCCAAAATGCTTGTCGTTGTGAAAGTGCGCGTCTAAATCTGCGAATTCTTTCAACAGCTCTGCTGTCGGTGGAACGGCCTGTAATTTACTGAGGTCTGGTTGACCAGCATCGATCCATGCGGTATACCAAATACAACCAACCGCTAAAATCGCCGCTTTTAAGCGTCTTTCCACCATGCCATTCATGCGTTGGTGATAAGCGGAACAATACTCTTTGGAGTAAACGGAAATGGTGGTGTTTCCTCGTTGTTCGAAACTATATTTTTTGTCTGCGGGAAACTCCTTTGATAGTTCTTTTTCCATGCGCAGGACAGAGTCTAAGGCGAGGTGAGAGGCTTTCACCGCTTCCCAAACGTAATCTTGAACGTTCGAAATGTATTTGATTTTCCCAACGAAATAATCGTAGTCCTCCGCGTTGATTTCCACCAAGCGACTTTCCCAAAGTCCATGAATCCCACGTTGTCCGGTTAGTTGTCCATTGTAGTTTTCAGTTGTATGCAAGGGAACATGTGCATCACCAATGTAGTGTCCAATTTCTGCGGAGTATTTCAAGATTAAGTCGACATTTTTCGTTTCAAATGCCTTTTGAAGACGGTATTTCATTTGAACGATGTGCCATGGAACAATTCCATACGTTTGCAAGGTGTCCTCAGTGTATTTGTCGACAGCATCTTTCCATCGTCTTGGAATCAAGTCAAATGGATTCTCGCCAGATTTGTAGTAATGATCCAAGTCGATGTAGTGACATTGCGCTTCGCCTTCTACAGCGTAGCGACGTTTGTCTGGATCAACTGCGTGTTCCGTTAGAAATTCAATGTGTTCTTTGTAAAATCCGAACATGGGCGCCGGTAAGGTAAAAACGGCAATGCGATTGATGCGTTGATGTCCAAAAAATCCCCAAGTTAATTTGTCTGCTTTTCGCGTGCTACTTTGTAGGAGTATACTTAAGAGTACAAGGAATACAAGGAATCTACAATTGAACCAATTTACCATCTTTTAGTATCGGAATAACGTTTGTTTGATTTGGAGTCAGGCAATATTTTATGTCCTCATTCAAATTCAAGTTTTTCAATCGACGACGATGAGAACTTGATTTTAAGTAACCTAAATAATTGTCCTTTGCAGATAAATATAAGTATTTTGCCGCAATACTAGAGTCCTCTTCGGAAGTAAATTTACCCGATGTAATCA
>JBEDCT010000202.1:0-4776 GCA_041176665.1 Bacteroidota bacterium
TGGGACGCAGCGAATAATCGTCCGGCAGCAAATAATCCTTGGTTTAACGCAATTTGTCCTCACGAACCCTACTGTTGGGGCTATGATTTCGATCATACGAGAATGGCTACACAAATGTATATTGACCAAGTGAATAAATATTGGTTGGATGAATACCATGTAGATGGATTCCGTTTTGATTACACAAAGGGGTTTGCCAATAATGCAGCCGGATATAACATGGAACGCATTAACCTATTGAAACGCATGGCCGATAAGATTTGGGAAGTGAAGTCGGATGCATACGTGATTTTAGAACATTGGTGCGATAACTCGGAGGAAATTCAATTGGCCAATTATGGAATGATGCTTTGGGGTAATCTTACCCATGCATATGCGGAAGCGGGAATGGGCTATACAAGCACCTCGAACATAAGTTCAGGGATATATTCGAATCGCACATGGACCGTTCCTCATTTGGTGAGCTACATGGAAAGTCATGATGAAGAACGCATGATGTATAAAAATTTGACCTTTGGTAACGCTACGAATCCAAATCATAATGCAAAAACTTCGTATGTGGCTTTGGGAAGAATGCAAACGGCGGCAGTTATTTTCTTGACACAACCAGGTCCACGTATGTTGTGGCAATTTCAGGAATTAGGATACGACATCTCCATTGACAATCCATGCCGTGTGTGTAATAAACCCATTCTTTGGAATTACTTTACGCAAGCGAGAAGACGTCAATTATACGATGTCTATTCTGCAACATTAAAGTTGAGAAATGATTATGAAACGTTCCGTTCATTAAATTTCACGTACAATTTGAGTGGAGCGGTCAAAAAAATGAAATTGACAGATCCATCAATGAATGGTGTAGTGATTACCAATTTTGCGGTAACATCTCAAAATGGTTCACCAAATTTTCATCACAATGGATGGTGGTACGAATATTTTACTGGAGACAGTTTAAATGTTACGGATGTAAATATGAATTTCTCTCTTGAACCTGGAGAATACCGAATTTATACCGATGTACGATTGGATCAACCTTTCATTACGGATGCTCCAGTATCGATTGACGAAGTAATGGAATCTCATTTCCCGATGAAAGTTTACCCGAATCCAAGTGTAAGTGATGTGCATGTAGCGTTTAGTTCAGAAGGTATGAATGCGATGGAATTAAAGGTGATAAATGAAGCTGGACAAATAGTTTATTCGGAAATTGGAACAACAAATCCAGGTGAAAACGATGTTTTACTTTATGTGTCAGATTGGAAAAGTGGTTCTTACCATGTTCTCCTTCGTGTTGGAAAATTCTATTCGAATGAAGCATTTATTATTCAACATTAATGAAGTTTATTTGTCTATTAGTCCTTTCTGTATTCATGGGCTTGAGCGTCAACGCTCAGTTCGTTCATCCTGCTAATAACAACGCATTTCTTCAAAATGAAGTCGCAAGTGTTTACGTGACAATGTCCGCTGTGGATGCGCAAACAATGGTAACAGATAGTTTGTATTCGGACTTCCCCTTTGTTACATCTGTGATCTATTCCTCTTCAGCTATTCAAGACACCATCACGAATGTGGGCATTCATGTCCGTGGAAATACATCAAGAGATGCAGCCAAGAAGTCTTTTGAATTATCATTTAATAGCTACGTTCAGGGGAGAAAATACCGTGGATTAGAGAAAATGAAGTTGAATGGGGAACATAACGATGTGTCCATTTTACGATCCAAAGTTTCCTATGATTTATTGACACAGTGTGGACTCCCATCGGCAAGAACAAGTTACATAAAATTGTACATCAATAACGAATACAAAGGATTGTACATTCATGTTGAACATTTTGACGAAGAATACATTCAAAAGAGATTTCCAAATGACGATTCAGGTAACCTGTTCAAGTGTTTTTATGGCTCTGATTTAACCTATCACGGGACCAATCCAACATATTACCAAAATACCTATGAGTTGAAAACGAATGAAGCGATTAATGATTATTCCGGACTCATTCAATTTATCAATGTTTTAAATAACTCAGCTGCGTCAAATTTTGTGTGCGACATTCAAGATGTTTTCGACGTGGATTCGTATTTGCGAACGCTTGCTGTTGAAATTTTGATTGGACAATGGGATGGATATGCGTATAACAAGAATAATTACTTTCTCTATGAACGTCCATCAGATGGAAAGTTCATCTTCATGGAATACGATCTAGATAATACCTTCGGCATCGATTGGTTCAACATCAATTGGTCGACACGAAACATCTATACGTGGGCAAACGTCAACCGACCACTTTATTCGAAATTATTAGCAGTTCCTTATTTTAAGGATCGCTTTAGTTACCACATGAAGGACATTCTAACGAATTATTTCATTCCTTCAACAATAACGAGCAGTCTTCAATCCAAACAAAATTTAATCGCAAGTGCAGCGTTGTTGGATGAGTATAAAGGATATGATTATGGTTTCACCGATCAAGACTTTCTAGATGCCATCAATCAAGCATGGGGATTTCACGTCACACAATCGATCAGTGAATACATCCAAAACAGATACAACACAGCGAATAGTCAGGTTTTAGCTGTTCAAAATATTCAGAATCCATGCACTTCAGGACTGGAAGAATTGGTGTCAGAAAATTCCCTCAAAGCGATTAAAGCAGTAGATGTATTAGGAAGAGAAATTCCGTTAGATTCAAAAAATTGCATCAAAATTGTGAGTTATGAAAATGGATTGGTTAAGCAACTGTATGAATATGAATAAAAAGCACTTTTTTTCGGTAGTAATGTTAGGTGTACTTCAGCTGAATGCACAAATCTTAAAACATGTGGAGCCAGCCAATTGGTGGGTTGGAATGCAACGCCATGAAGTACAAATCTTGTTGCATGGAACGAACATCGCTAACTATCAGGTTCAGGTTTCTGGATTGCCGATAACTGGAATCATTAAAACGGAAAATCCAAATTACCTATTTGTTACTGTTGAAACAAAAGACAAAGTTGCGGGAACATATCCCATAAAACTCATCGATAAGAAAAAAGAAGTGACACATTTTGACTTCAAGTTAGAGGAACGAATGAGCAATAGTGCGCAACGCGAGAGCTATTCATCTGCTGACGTCATCTATTTATTAATGCCTGATCGTTTTGCGAATGCCAATGAAGGACTAGACAAACATCCGGATACGAAAGAAGCCACAGACCGAGCGAATCCAGGCGGAAGACATGGTGGAGACATCATAGGAATCATTCAACGTTTAAACTATATCAAAGAATTGGGAGCAACTGCTATTTGGACAACCCCGATGTTAGAAGATAATGAGGAGGTTTATTCCTACCATGGCTATGCGCAGTCTGATTTGTATAAAATTGATCCGCGTTATGGAACGAATTCATGGTACAAAGAGTTGGTCCTGGAGGCACATCGCCAAGGATTGAAAATAATCAAAGATGAAGTGCCAAATCATTGGTCCAGCAAACATTGGATGGTATTAGACTTGCCAACGCACGATTGGATTCATCAATACCCAGAATTTACGCGTTCAAGTTACCGCACGAGTACACAAATGGATCCGTATGCGTCTCATCAAGACAAACATGCTTCAGAAGATGGTTGGTTCGATACAACGATGCCGGATATGAATCAATCCAATCCACTGTTGTTGACCTACCTTATTCAAAACACGATTTGGTGGATAGAATTCGCGCAATTAGACGGTCTGCGGGTTGATACCTACTCTTATAACGAGAAAGAAGCGATTTCTTCTTGGACCAAAGCAATCACAGATGAATACCCAAAATTGAACATAATGGGTGAAGTTTGGATGCACAATCAAGCACAAATTTCTTATTGGCAAAAGGATAGTCCGGTAGGAGCAATTGACTCCTACAATAGTTATCTTCCAACAGTGATGGACTTCCCGATGCACGATGCGTTCATGCAAGCATTCAACGAGTCTAAACAAGATTGGGACAAAGGAATGGTGCGATTTTATGACAATATTGCCAACGATTTTCTATACAAAGATCCATCCAATATGCTCGTGTTTTTTGAAAATCACGACACAAAACGCTTCAATGAATATTGTCCAAATATCGCAGATTACAAATTAGCACTTACGCTTATTTCCACAACAAGAGGAATCCCGCAGATTTATTATGGATCTGAAATTGGAATGAAAGGCAACAAAGATTTGGGAGATGCAGACATCCGTAAAGATTTCCCCGGTGGATGGGCGGCTGATAGACACACTGCTTTCTGCAGTAGTGAAGATGGAAAATGCCATGCATATCAAACAGGAAGAACGCCGGAGGAAGAAGCGTATTTTCAGTTTACCAAGTCCTTATTGAATTGGAGAAAGAACAATAAAATCATTCACGAAGGGAAATTGATGCAATTTGTTCCAGAAAACAATGTCTACGTCTATGCTCGTTACAAGGAGCCAAATGGAATGTACGATATGCCAGGAAAACAAGTCGTTTTGGTCGTGATCAATAACTCCACGAAGGATGAAACAATTCGCTGGGATCGCTATGCAGAAATAATCAAAGGAAAAGAAACAGGTGTCGATGTAATCACCAATCAAACGGTAAATTTCGACCTGAAAACAGCAATCATTCCAGCAAAAACGGCATACATTCTCGAATTAAAATAAGCATGAAAAACCTACTCATTTTTCTCTTCGTTTCTACCATCAGTTGGGGACAAAACGCAACGCGTCAATTTGTCTCTGTTGAAAAATCAAGCAATGGATTCAAAGTTAACGTTTCCGATGGTACGTATT
>JBEDCT010000203.1:0-5090 GCA_041176665.1 Bacteroidota bacterium
TGTCGCAAGTCCCTTTTTTGTACATTAATTAGTAAATAAATAAAGATGAATATAGGTTTAAAAAGGTCAATTGTTACCGGCGGCAAGGAGATAAGCGTCGAGACAGGTAAGTTGGCAAAGCAAGCGGATGGTTCCGTTGTTGTGCGCATGGGCGACACAATGTTATTAGCTACTGTTGTAGCAGCTCAAGAAGCAAAAGATGGCGTGGATTTCCTTCCATTAACGGTAGATTACCGTGAGAAGTATTCTGCAGCTGGACGTTTTCCAGGTGGATTCTTCCGTCGTGAAGCGCGTCCGTCTGAGACTGAAATCTTAGTAATGCGTTTGGTGGATCGTGCACTTCGTCCACTTTTCCCAGACGATTACCACGCAGAAGTTCAGTTGATGATTCAATTGATTTCTTACGATGGTGTGAATAATCCAGATGCATTGTGTGGATTCGCGGCATCAGCGGCAATCGCAGTTTCAAACATTCCATTTAATGGACCAATGTCTGAAGTTCGTGTTGGACGCATCGATGGTGAATACGTATTGAATCCAACAATGGCTCAAATGGAGTTGTCGGATATCGATATCGTGATCGCTGGAACAATGAAAGACATCAACATGTTGGAAGGTGAAATGCAAGAGATTTCTGAAGCTGAATTAGTGGAAGTTTTCAAAATTGCTCACGTTGCCATTAAAGAACAATGTCAATTCCAATTGGACCTTGCAGCAGAAGTTCCTGTAGCTAATCCAAAAAGAGTATATAGCCATGAGTCACACAACGAAGAAGTTCGTGCGAAAGTATTCGAAGTGGCAATGGAAAAATGTAAAGATGTTGCTCGTATGGGCTTGGCGAATAAGTCAAAACGCACAGAGTTATTCGATGCAATTAAAGACGAAGTGAAAGCTTCTTTCTCAGAAGAAGAAATCGCAGAAGCTTCGAAGTTTATTTCTGTTTACTTCTCTGAAGTGAAGAAAAAAGCGGTTCGTTGGGTGATGTTGAATGAACGCAAGCGTTTAGATGGACGTGCATTCGACGAAATTCGTCCTATCTGGGCTGAGGTTGATTATTTACCAATGGTTCACGGTTCTGCAGTATTTACACGTGGAGAAACACAATCATTGACAACCGTTACCCTTGGTGGTAAAATGGATGAGCAGTTAATTGACGGCGCAACATTCAAAGGAACAGAGAAATTCTTATTACACTATAATTTCCCTCCATTCTCGACAGGTGAAGCAAAACCATTACGTGGAACTTCTCGTCGTGAAATCGGACACGGTAACTTGGCGCTTCGTGCCTTGAAACCAGTTTTACCGGAAGATAATCCATATACAATTCGTATCGTTTCTGATATCCTTGAGTCAAATGGTTCGTCTTCTATGGCAACTGTTTGTGCTGGAACGTTAGCGTTGATGGATAGTGGTGTGCAAATCAAAGCGCCAGTATCTGGAATCGCAATGGGACTTGTAGCAGACGAAGGAAAATTCGCAGTACTGTCTGATATCTTAGGTGACGAAGATCACTTGGGTGACATGGACTTTAAAATTACAGGTACTTCAAAAGGAATCACTGCTTGTCAAATGGACATCAAAGTAGACGGACTTCCATACGAAGTATTGATTGAGGCGTTAGAGCAAGCGAAAGCTGGACGTATGCACATCTTAGGGAAAATCACTGAGACAATGGCAGCACCTCGTCAGACATTGAAACCACAAACTCCACGTATCGAAGCATTCAATGTGCCAAACGAAATGATTGGAGCAATTATCGGACCTGGAGGAAAAATCATCCAAGGTTTACAGAAAGAAACGAAAACAACCATCACCATTGAAGAATTAGCAACAGGTGAAGGTCGTGTTCAAATCCTTTCTACAAACGGTGATGATATGAACGAAGCAATTCGCCTGATTCGTTTAATCGCTTTCCCACCACAAGTAGAAGATGGAGCGACTTATGAAGGTAAAGTGAAATCAGTGAAGGACTTCGGTTGTTTCGTTGAGATCCTTACAGGAACAGACGGATTAATTCACATTTCTGAATTTAGCTGGGAAAAAGTAGCGAAAATGGAAGATGTAGTGAAAGAAGGAGATGTATTGACATTCAAAGTAATGGGTCGCGATCCAAAAACGAAAAAATGGAAATTATCTCGTAAAGTTCTTTTACCGAAACCAGAGCGTCCAGCGGATACAGTTGAAGCGCCTCAAGCGTAATCAATTCATATTAAAGTTATAAACAAAGGCGGCCTCGGTCGCCTTTTTTAATGTTAAGACAATGATGAATACACATTCATTTCTTAGTTTTACAAAAAAATATATTATGAAAAGATTTTTACTTGTTTTAATCGTATTTATTGGATTTCAAGGCTTTACGCAAGCTTTTGAACCTTTTAATTTTACAGGATTAGCGAATGCAAATGGTTGGACAACACACAGTGGAACAGCTGGTGAATTGGCGGCCCTTACAACGCCTTCTAACTCTGGGAATAGTTTGTCCTTCGCTGGATTGCAAGCATCAGTTGGAAATCGAATTAATTTGACATCCACTGGAACAGAAGATATTAATAAGGCATATGTCCCAGCGGGAACAACTGCATACATGTCCTTTTTGTTGAATGTGCCAAATACAACAGGCTTGACTACCGCAGGTGCCTATTTCACAGGTTTTGGTGGAACATCTGGTGCAATGGTTAGCATTTACTTCCCTCGTATTTTTATTAAATCAGGAACAACACCTGGAACGTTTCAAGTAGGAGTCTTGAATACTTCTGGTGGCGTTGTGACAACATCATACGTCCCAACTGAATATACTCCAGGAACAACCTTATTCATTGTGGCCAAAGTAAGCTCACCGGCTGTTGCGGGTGTGATTAATGCGTCATTATGGGTGAATCCAATTCCCGGAGCGGCTGAGCCTGCAGCGTTGGTTTCAAATACATCCGGAACAAGCACTTGGCCTGCAAATGGCGTACAGTCTGTGTTCTTACGTCAAGCAGCTGGAACAGGAAACTTAGAAGTGGATGAAATTCGCGCAGGAACAACTTGGGCGTCTGTTACCCCAGCAGCTGCAAGTAGTTGCGTTACATATAACACGATTACGGCAACTGCTTGTTCATCTTATACATTAAATGCACAGACATATAGCACATCAGGAACATACATTCAAACATTAGCAAATGCGAACGCGGCGGGATGTGACTCTATCATCAACTTAAACTTGACCATCAATAATGCAAATAGTTCGACCTTGAACATTACCAACTGTGGTCCATATACGTTAAACAACCAAACGTATAGCGCTACTGGAGCTTACACGCAACTTACTCAAAATGTTGCGGGTTGTGACAGTACAATTACCTTGAATTTAACCATTGTAGGTTCTTTGACTTATTATCAAGATTTAGACAACGACGGTTACGGAAACGCAGCGGTTTCTCAAACGGGTTGTGCTGTCATTACTGGTTATGTAACGAATAGTTCTGATTGCAACGACAACAATAACGCTGTTTATCCTGGAGCTGTTGATATTGCAGGAAACGGAATTGACGAAGATTGTAATGGTTTTGATGCACCGTTACAATTGGGTATTTACCAATTTACGGGCACTGTAGATTGTGCAACCCAAGATGTAGTAGCTACAAACACTAGTGCTAGTTGGACCTTCTCTAACTTTGCATCTCAAGGTAATGTATGTGCAGCAGGAGCAGGTATTTTTAACCGTAGTGATTGGAATCAAACAGGATTTATAAACCTGAATCAATACAACGAGTTTTCCATAGTTGGAGCAAACTGTACCAATTTGAATTTGTCCAAATTAGCGTTAAATCACCGAACGAGTTCAACGGGTGGAACACCAACTATTTTGGTGCGTTCAAGTCTAGATAATTTTGCATCGAACATTGATACTATTGCATCAGCTTGGAATGGTAACGTCTTACTTACGGACACAATCATTCTTCCTGCTACTTTTGCCAACTTAAGTTCAGTTACATTCCGATTTTATGTCATCAACCAAGCAACATCTGGCTCTACCTTGCGTATGGACAACGTTTCTTTGTGGGGGAATACGATTTCAGTCACTCCAACGTTGTTTTATGCTGATGCGGACAATGATGGTTTTGGAGATTTAATCAATGATTCACTTTCTTGTTCTGCTCCTGTTGGTTACGTAGCAAACAGTCAAGATTGTAACGATGCAGATGCAGCGGTCAATCCGAATACAGTTTGGTACATGGACATGGACGGTGACCTTCTGGGTGATTTAATGACAACGTTTACAGGATGTACACCTCCAACTGGATACGTGTTGACTTCTGGAGATTGTGACGATACGAATGCTTCTGTAACGTCTCCAACAACCTATTACTCAGATGTGGATCAAGATGGATTCGGTGATGACGCAACAGCAGCTGATTTCTGTTTATTACCTCCAGGTATGGTGGCTATCGGTGGCGATTGTAACGATAACAACAATGCGATTTATCCAGGTGCAACAGAAATCTGTGACGGATTCGATAATAACTGTAATGGAACAAACGATGAAGGATTAATCTTCAACACCTACTATTTAGATTCAGATAACGACCAATTTGGAGCAGGACTTGGATTGGTTTCTTGTCAAACAATTCCAATTCCAGGATATGTTTTGGTGAATGGTGACTGTGATGACATGAATCCAAATGTATACCCAGGAGCGACGGAGATTTTAGACAATGACCTTGATGAGAACTGTGACGGAGTAGACGGATACCTTGGATTATCTGATTTGACAAATGTTCAAGTTGGACTGGTTCCAAATCCATCTAACGGTGTGTTTGCTGTTCAATTCAACACAGAAGTTGCGAATGCAATGATTCAAGTGACGGACATGAATGGAAAAGTTTTATTCCAACAATTCATGAATGGAACGAACCTTGAAGTAAGTAACTTGTCACTTTCTACTGGTGCATACTTAGTTCATGTAACACTTGAAAATCAAAAGGAAATCCTCCGTTTGATTATTCAATAAGAAGGAAGGAATTCCATAAAATAAAGAAAAGGCCGAAAGGCCTTTTTTTTGTAACTTATATTTTCATTTTTACGTCTAACTTTACATTGTTATTTTA
>JBEDCT010000204.1:0-3278 GCA_041176665.1 Bacteroidota bacterium
GGAATTGTGACATTTAATCCACCAAAAACCTGATCATTCATCAATTGGGGAAAGTCCGAGATTTCTTGGAGCTCATAAGCTGCGTAGTGCGCATCGATCCCTTGTTTTTGAAAGAAATCCGCGAAAAATGCAGGTGAAAATGAATGCGAAAGTTGCTTACCGATGAGTCCAAATTGTTTCATGCGTCAAAGGTAGAAAATTTTATGCGCTGCAATTGGCCCCATTTTTCAAATGTGAATAATTGCTTTGTCCATCTCGGCGTTTGATTAACTTTGTCTCCATGAACGGAATCGTTTTAAAGTCAACAGGTAAATGGTATCAAGTCTTATTGGAGGACCAACAAGTCGTTCAAGCAAGTATTCGTGGGAAATTGCGCATCGAAGGACTTAAAACCACGAATCCAATTGCCGCTGGTGACCGTGTGATTTTAAACGAAAAGTCAGACTTTATTGAAGGAAGAGAGGAATATTACACCATTCGTTCCATTGAAGACCGACACAATTACATCGTGCGAAAGTCCACTAATCTGAGTAAGCAAATGCAAATTTTGGCGGCGAATATTGATCGTGCCTATTTGGTGGTGACTTTAAAATCTCCGATTACTCAAGTAGCCTTCATTGATCGTTTTCTAGTTGCCGCTGAATCTTTCCGCATCCCAACTACCTTGTTATTCAACAAAGTAGATTTATTTACGGATGAAGAAAATGCGCAATTTCACTACTTGAAATCCGTGTATGAAAAAGTCGGCTATCCGTGTTACCCAATCTCCGCCCGTGAAGAGTCTACCGTGGATTTTTTACGCGAAGAAATCAATGGACATCAAGTCATGATTTCCGGGAATTCCGGTGTTGGAAAAACAACTTTGGTGAATTCGTTAGATGCGCGTTTGGACCTCCGAACGGGTGAAATATCGAAAGCACACGAACAAGGAAAACACACGACAACGTTTGCAGAAATGCATCCTTTAGCAACAGGTGGATTCATCATCGACACGCCAGGAATTAGAGCATTTGGGATTGTCGACCTTGAAAAGGCACATTACGCACATTATTTTCCTGAAATGCGTGCCTTATTGGGAGAATGTCGTTTCAACAATTGTCAGCACATGAATGAACCTCATTGTGCCGTGAAAGCAGCGGTTGAAAATGAAGAAATTGCACCACATCGCTATAACACCTATTTGCAGCTGATGCACGAGGACGCAAACGATCCACACCGTAGAAGTGACTACTAATGAGGGTCGTACTTCAACGTGTTAGCGAAGCAGCCGTAAAAATCTCCGGTGTATGTGTGGGTGAAATCCAACAGGGATTCCTTATTTTATTAGGTGTTGAAACCGAAGACGATACGTCGGACGCCGATTACCTCATCCAGAAAATTGTACAAATGCGCGTGTTCTCCGATTCAGAAGGGAAAATGAACTTAAATGTGCAAGATGTCCAAGGGGAACTGCTCGTCGTAAGTCAATTTACGCTGCATGCAAGCACGAAAAAAGGCAATCGTCCAAGTTTCATACGTGCCGCTCGACCCGAACAAGCCATTCCACTATACGACTATTTTCTGTCCCAATTGAGCACTTCCTTTTCAGGGAAAATTGCGACGGGGAAATTTGGCGCAGACATGCAGGTTTCACTAATAAACAACGGTCCGGTCACGATTGTAATGGATTCGAAAGAGCGGGAGTAAATCCTGTTCGCAAAGCTTATGTCATTTTTTGTCAGGACTCATTTTGTCATGTTGATGAATTGAACCTATTTCACCTAAATTTCTTCCATCAAAATATCCATCACGCGGTTACTTGACTCAATGTGTGACATATGTCCGGTATTGGTGAGTAAATGAACCGTGATTCCTGGCAATCTTTTCTGTAAAGTTGCGGTGGAAACAAGGGTGTCCATTTCTCCATGGATAAACACAAACCTTGATAGATTCGCTACAACTTCCGGGGTATAATCCTTTCGTTCGCGCATCGCCAACGCAGCATAAGCAATCGCATCGGGACTCATATGATTGGCTTCCTTGATTAAATGCTTTATTTCTGCCTGAAAATCCATTGGTCGCCCAAATAAACCAGGAATAGCTTCGCGGATAAAATGTTTTTTGGCTTTGAATACAAGTTCTGCCACGCGTAAACGATCTCGACGCTTTTGCTCGTCATCACTCCAACAATTCGAATTGAGTAAAATGAGTTTTTGACAGTTGGACAGTTGCATTAATTCTAGTCCGACATACGCACCAAGTGAATGTCCAATCAAGGTGAATTCTTCCACTTTCTCCGTCTGCAGAACACGCAAAACCTCATCCGCCATAAAGCGAATACTCGGAATTTCCGCCGAATCGTTTAAAGGTGATTGTCCGTGTCCGGGAAGATCGATGAGCAGACAATGGGCGTTGAGACCCTCCAATGGAAGATATTCCCACATCGTAGAAGATTCCAAGAATCCATGTAAAAAGACAAGCGTTTTCCCTTCGCCCAAGGAACGATACTGCAACATGAACTATGCGTTCATCAAGTCTTCAATCGCTTCGGCTTCAATTGGAATATCACCCATTAAATTAAATGGTGCGCCAGATGCTTGAACAACCAAGTCATCCTCTAAACGGATGCCAAGTCCTTCTTCTGGAATGTAAATTCCTGGTTCACAGGTAAACACCATTCCTGCGGAAATTGGTTCATGCCAGATTCCCACATCATGCGTATCCAATCCCAAAAAGTGGGAAGTTCCGTGCATGAAATACTTTTTGTACGCTGGCCAATCTGGATTTTGTGTTTTGATATCGTCCATCGAAATTAATCCAAGTCCAACTAATTGTTCTTCCATCAAGGATCCCACTTGTTTGTGGTATTCCGCCATGATGGTCCCTGGAACCAATAATTTTTGTGCTTCGTTTTTCACATGTAACACCGCATTGTACACTGCTTTTTGTCGAGCAGTAAATCGTCCATTCACCGGAAGACAACGCGTTAAATCCGAAGAATAATTTGCGTATTCCGCACCAACATCAAGTAAAATGACATCGCCATCTTGACATTGTTGGTTATTTTCGATGTAATGTAATACACACGCATTTTTTCCAGATGCGACAATCGGTGTGTAGGCAAAACCTTTGGAACGATTGCGTAAAAACTCATGTGCTAATTCCGCTTCGATTTCGTATTCCCAAACACCTGGTTTGATAAATCCTAATAAACGTCGCACACCCGCTTCTGTAATTTTACAAGCGCGTTGCATCAATTCCAATTCCACTGCTTCTTTGATGGAACGAATTTTATGCAT
>JBEDCT010000205.1:0-3137 GCA_041176665.1 Bacteroidota bacterium
ATTAATATTCTGCCTAGTTTTTCTTGTTTTTGGTTGGAAGCTTTAAACGACGAACGATGAGCTTCAACGAGTTGATAAATCGCATCGTAATCACAAGGAAATCCGGAAATATCTACCGGCATAATCACTTTCGTACGTTCTGTAATCGCCGCTTTGATTTTTTCAATGGAAATATTGAAATCCTCCGCGCTGATGTCCACCATTACCGGTGTTGCGCCCGTATGCAGCACCACATTGGCACTTGCGCAGTACGTATAGACAGGAATAATAACCTCGTCGCCTGGACCAACTCCCCACCATCTCAATAAAATTTCCATTCCTGCTGTCCAAGAATTAACGGCAACGGTTGTTTGGCAGCCACAATATTCTGTGATTTTCTTTTCGAACAATTTGGTGCGAGGACCCGTGGTAATCCAACCGCTTAAAAGCGCTGCAGTAACTTCATCTACGACACGTTGGTCGATGCGAGGGGGTGAAAATGGTATCATAGAACAAAGTTAATTTTTAAATTGAAATCTTGTTACAAGTTGATCGAGTGAACAGGTCAATCCATGGAATGTGTATTTTTGTTCAAAATTCACCGCATGAAAAATCCACAAGTTGATGTCTTTATGGCGAATCTAAAAAGTTGGGAGCCAGAATTAGCAAAACTGCGTTCCATAGCTTTGGAATGTCAAATGGAGGAGGGATTCAAATGGAAGCATCCGTGTTACATGCATCAAGACAAAAACATCTTTCTCATTCATGGATTTAAAGAATATTGTGCCATCTTGTTCATGAAAGGCGCCTTGTTAAGCGATGGAGAAAAGCTCCTGTACCAACAGACGGACAATGTTCAGTTTGGACGTCAAATTCGTTTTACTAATGTTCAGCAAATCGAGGAGATTGAAGTTATTTTGAAACAGTATATTTTTGAAGCCATCGAAGTGGAAAAAGCCGGTATTAAAGTGGAACTTAAACCACATGATGCTTATGAAGTGGTGGAAGAATTTCAGCAAAAACTAGATTCGGACCAGGAATTAAACCAAGCATTCTACGCGCTCACTCCCGGACGTCAACGTGGGTATTTACTTCATTTTTCCGGTGCCAAACAAGCAGCAACGCGCATCAGTCGAATTGAGCAAGTGCGTTCGAGAATACTTAAAGGAAAAGGATTAACCGATTGCATATGTGGACTTTCCAAGCGCATGCCTAATTGCGATGGATCACATAAGTTCGCCTAATTAGCGACTCAGTTCTTTTTGTTTTTCACTTGGATTTTTCTTGAGCAAAAGAAAGTCAATCATGCCAAGTAGGTATCCGCAGCCATAGCTGATGTGAATGAGTGGAAAAAGCCAGATAGTATTGAGGAAATCCTTCCATTTGACCAATTTCGACGTAAATAATAGTAGTCCGAGCAAGTAGAGTGACAAAGGAATGGCTCCAATCAGTTGTAAGATACAAGGTAAAAGGAGCAACAAAGGAAGTAAAATTAAATACAGCACGAATCCCGGGGGAAACAGTTGACGAATGGTGGTCATGGTTCCATGTTTTCGGTTGACGAACACTTTCCAATAACCGTATTGGAAGAATTGTTTTCGAAGTCCTGAAACTTTCGCTCTAACGTAATATTTCAAGGAAATATCATGAAGGAAGTACAATTTTCCACCCGCTTTCGCCACGCGAAAATTAAAATCGTCATCTTGATTTCGAACAAGTTCTTCGTCGAAAAAACCGATTTTTTCGAAAACCTCATACGGATACATCGGACTCGTAACCGTATCAGTATAACCTGATTGCTCAAGTGTGCGAAAATTCCCCATTCCCATTCCAAAAGCAGAGGACATCACCGCGGAGATTAATTCACCTGTCTTATTGATGGCCACATTGTTGATTTTTCCACCGACACACCAGATTTCGGTATTTTGTTGTAGTACTTCCAAGCAACGTGAAAGGTAGTTTGAGCTTAAGATATGTCTTGCCCCAACGATTTGAACAAAATCCACTTTCCCACCGGCATGAATACCTAAATTAAAGGCGAATGGTGTGAGTTGTTTGGGATTATCGATAAGTGAAATGCGTCCATTCGTTGCCATTAATTCGGTGATCGTTTCCCGCGTGCCATCATCGCTCATTCCGTCCACAACATAGACCTGCATGTCACAATTGGGCGGAAGTTCACAGGCAAAAATGGCGTTTACACATTCTTTGATGAATGCGCGTTCGTTGCGACAAGGAATAACAACACTTAACTTCATTGTGCACTTGGTTTAGGTAGACGAATAACGGTCACCATGGCGCAAATCAGCATGACGTAGAATACGATTCCAGATTGACGTTGCAACATGCTTTCAAAGAGGGAATTCAAGATTAAACTGAAAACGAGAAAGGCAAGAAGTTCATCTTTACGTTGAAGGGCAAATCGAACAATCAAGAAAAGTATGCACACAAAAAACGCGAGTCCTACAAGTCCAATTTCAGCTGCAATCTGTAAAAATTGATTGTGTGGATTGTAGTTTTTTTCTACCAACTCATGTTGATCCAATTGAATGAGTCGTTGCCTCATTTCACCTTCTAAATTCCCAAGTCCAATCCCAAATGGATGATCTGCAATAATTTGCCCGGTAATCGTCCAAACAACCAATCGCGCTTGATTCCCGGACATTCCACTGGGTGTTTCTTGAATAAATTTGGTAGGAGATTCCACGTAATGAGATACCAAGGAAGAAGTGTAGGCTACATTATCTTTTAACGAAGGTTGAATCCAGAAAATGACTTGAATGGATAGCAGTCCAAGCAACATAAAAGTGGCGAAAATCCATTTTGAAAAGGTATTCCATGCCCAACGAAGCACTAAAAAAGCAGTGAGGCAGCCGATGATAAGAACGCCAGAAAGACTTTCCAGTGGTAAATGCAAGAATGTTAGAAAGGTGATAACAGCGATTGCGCTGAATGTTCGTTTGCGGGATTGAGTAGGATGGATCTCTGAAATCAAGAAGTAGATAGCAAAAGAAAAAAAGGCGGCTACATAACTGGGATGATGGCTTGGGGCAAAAGCGGACGAATGAAAATAGCTTGAGTCTCCTGATGCCATGAAGTGATAGGTGGATTGAGCGACAAAGTACAATCCGAGTAACAAACACCCAATTGTAAAAGCA